>CAZHWR010000013.1:21522-41362 GCA_964536085.1 uncultured Oscillospiraceae bacterium | reverse complement strand
CTTCGAGCGTTTCGCGGTTGTAGCGCTTGCCCTTGCACACCTCGCAGGGAACATAAACGTCCGGCAGAAAATGCATACCGATTTTCAAGATACCGTCGCCCTGGCAGGCCTCGCACCGTCCGCCCTTGACGTTAAACGAAAACCGTCCGATACCGTAGCCGCGTATCTTCGCGTCCTGAGTCTGCGCAAATACACTCCTTATATCGGTGAAAACGCCGGTATACGTCGCGGGATTAGACCTCGGCGTGCGCCCAATCGGCGACTGGTCGATATCAATTACCTTGTCGAGATGTTCAAGCCCTAAAATTTCCTTGTGTGCTCCCGGACGGATTCTCGCGCGGTTCAGCGTTCCGGCAAGGCGCTTGTACAGCACCTCGTTGACAAGCGAGGACTTGCCCGAGCCGGACACTCCCGTAACACAGCAGAAGGTGCCGAGCGGAATATCGACCCTGATATTTTTCAGATTGTTCTGCGAAGCTCCCACAACCGTTATTTTGTTTCCATTGCCGTTTCTTCGCCTTTCAGGAACAGGTATAGCCTTCCTGCCGCTCAAATACTGACCTGTAACGGATTCGCCGCAAGCCATGATTTTTTCAACGTCTCCCGCGCAGACCACCTCTCCGCCGTGAACTCCCGCTCCCGGACCGATATCCACTATATAGTCCGCCGCGCGCATGGTGTCCTCGTCATGCTCAACCACGATGACCGTGTTGCCCAAGTCGCGCAGTCTTTTAAGCGTACCGATGAGCTTGTCGTTGTCTCGCTGGTGCAGTCCTATACTCGGCTCATCGAGGATATACAGCACTCCCATAAGCGACGAGCCTATCTGCGTTGCAAGCCTTATCCGCTGACCTTCTCCGCCCGAAAGCGTCCCCGACGAGCGCGAAAGAGTAAGGTATTCAAGCCCTACGCTGTTTAAAAATCCCAGCCGCTCCTTTATCTCTTTGAGTATCTGCTCCGCTATCATTCCGTCCCTTTTTGAAAGCTTCAGAGAATTAATAAAATCAAGCGCGTCCGAAACGCTTTTGCGGCAAAGCTCGTTGATATTTATTCCGCCAACCGTGACCGCCAAGGCGTTTTTGTTGAGTCTTTCGCCGTGGCACTCGGGGCAGTTCTCCTCACTCATATACTGTCGGATGTCATCTCTCGCCCAGTCGCTGGTCGATTCCTTATACCTCCGCTCCAAATTGTTGATTATCCCCTCAAACGGCGCTTTGTAGACCCCTCGCCTGCCCGGGCGTTCAAGCTCGATGCTTTCGCCGTCGGTTCCGTATAAAAGAGCATTCACCGCTTCCTTGGACATTTCGTTCACAGGAGTGTCGAGCGTGAAGCCGTAATGCTTTGCAAGACCCTTAAAATACATCTTGGCAATCGAGTTTTCGTCTGAAACGCTCCAGCCGCTCGCGCGGATCGCGCCCTCGTTTATGCTAAGCTCTGGATTTGATATAACTATTTCCTCGGACACCTTCAAAAATGTTCCCAGTCCGGTGCATTTTTCGCACGCTCCATACGGGTTGTTGAAGGAAAACATCCGCGGTGTGAGCTCGTCTATCGATATTCCATGTTCGGGACAGGAATAGTTTTGTGAAAACAGCATTTCATCCGAGCCGATAACGTCCACCACAATAATACCCTTGGTGAGTGCAGACGCGGTTTCAATCGAATCGGCGAGCCGCGAGCGGATATCGTCCTTTACAACAAGCCTGTCGATAACGATTTCAATCGTATGCTTTTTATTTTTTTCAAGCTTGATTTCCTCCGACAGGTCGTACATATTACCGTCCGCGCGCACGCGCACATATCCGCTTTTGCGTGCCGCTTCCAGTTCTTTTACATGCTCTCCCTTGCGCCCGCGCACAACCGGCGCCAAAATCTGTATTTTGCTTCCCTGCTCAAGGCTTAGAACCCTGTCGACAATCTGGTCTATCGTTTGCTGGGTTATCTCCCTGCCGCACACAGGGCAGTGCGGCACGCCTATCCGGGCGTATAAAAGCCTTAAATAATCGTATATCTCAGTGACCGTTCCGACTGTCGAACGCGGATTTTTTGAAGTTGTTTTCTGGTCGATAGATATGGCGGGAGAAAGCCCTGAAATGCTGTCTACCTCCGGCTTTTCCATCTGACCCAAAAACTGCCGCGCGTACGATGAAAGGCTCTCCATATATCTGCGCTGACCGTCCGCGAAAATCGTATCAAATGCGAGCGACGATTTTCCCGAACCGGAAAGCCCCGTAAAAACAACCAGCTTGTCCCGAGGTATTTCAACGTTTATATTTTTAAGATTGTGCTCCTTCGCACCCTGAATCACAATTTTATCTGCCGCCATTATTTCCTATCCTTTCCTAAAAAAAGGTCTTCATTTTCTTTGCCTTGGTTTTTCTCCCTGACGCGAGTTTTGCCATTGCAAAACTCGACAACGATGAAAGCTCTGCTTCCGCTTAATGCTTCTTGGTTTTTCTCCCTGACGCGAGTTTTGCCATCGCAAAACTCGACAACGATAAAAACGAAGTTTTTATCGTTTCTGCCCCTTCAGCTTTTCTATCTTATCCCTGTAATACGCCGCCTGTTCAAATTCAAGCAGCTTCGCCGCGTCCTTCATCTGCGCAGTCAGGTTTTTTATAAGCTCTTCCTTTTCCTGCTTAGTAAGCCGTTTTTTGCCCTTGCCCGATATCGCGTCCTCCGCTTTCTTTGATGATATTTCCAGCACCGCGCGAACGTCTTTTTTAATCGTCTGCGGCACTATGCCGTGCTTTTCGTTATATTCCATCTGTATCTTTCTTCTTCGCTCGGTCTCCTTCACCGCCCGCTCCATAGAATCGGTGACGGTGTCGGCGTACATTATGACCTTACCCTGCGAGTTACGCGCCGAGCGCCCGATAGTTTGTATAAGCGAGCGCTCCGAACGCAAAAAGCCCTCCTTGTCCGCGTCCAGTATACATACAAGCGAGACTTCGGGAATGTCGAGTCCCTCGCGCAGAAGATTTATCCCCACAAGCACGTCGAACTCGCCCAGGCGCAAATCCCGGATTATCTCCATACGCTCGATAGCGTCGATACCATGGTGCATATAGCGAACCCTGACGTTCATTGATTCAAGATATGAGGTCAAATCCTCCGCCATTTTTTTGGTGAGGGTCGTAACAAGCACTCTTTCATTCTTCGCCGCGCGCTCGTTTATTTCGGAAAGGAGGTCGTCTATCTGCCCGTCGACAGGTCTTATAAACACCTCAGGGTCAAGCAGTCCCGTGGGGCGGATGACCTGCTCCACCTTGTTTTGCATATGCTCCAACTCAAAATCACCCGGAGTTGCGCTGACGTATATCGTCTGGTTTAATTTACCGTAAAACTCGTCGAAATCAAGCGGGCGGTTGTCATACGCCGACGGCAGACGGAAGCCGTAGTCGATAAGAGTTTTTTTGCGCGCCCTGTCGCCGAAGTACATACCGCGCACCTGCGGGACGGAAACGTGCGACTCGTCGATAAACGTGACAAAATCATCGGGAAAATGGTCGAGCAGCGTGTACGGCACGCTCCCCGCCGGGCGTCCTGACAGCACCCTGGAATAGTTTTCTATCCCCTTGCAGAAGCCGATTTCTTCAAGCATCTCTATGTCGTACATAGTGCGCTGGGATATCCTCTGCGCTTCAAGCAGCATTTCGCGGTCTTTAAAATACTTTACCCGTTCGTTTAATTCATCTTCGATATCAACGATAGCCTTTCGCATTTTTTCCGCGGGAACGATATAGTGCGAAGCCGGATAAATCGCAACGTGACTGAGTTCGGACTTGACCTTTCCCGTAACCACGTTTATTTCCGATATCTTATCGATTTCATCCCCGAAAAACTCAACGCGCAAAGCGGTATCCTGCGAATAAGCGGGATAAATTTCGACAACATCCCCGCGCACGCGGAATTTGTTTCTGACAAAGTTGATATCGTTTCTTTCGTACTGTATTTCGACCAGCTTTCTCAATAAATCGTCCCGACGCTTTTGAGTGCCTGTGCGCAGAGATATTACCATGTTCCTATAGTCTATCGGGCTTCCCAAGCTGTATATGCAGGAAACCGACGCGACTATTATAACATCCCTGCGTTCGCTGAGCGCAGAGGTGGCCGAATGGCGCAGCTTGTCGATCTCGTCGTTCACAGAACTGTCTTTTTCTATATACGTATCCGTACCGGGGATATACGCCTCGGGCTGGTAGTAGTCGTAATACGAGACAAAATACTCCACGGCGTTGTTCGGAAAAAACTCCTTGAACTCCGAGCAAAGCTGCGCCGCCAAAGTTTTGTTATGCGCCAAAACAAGCGTCGGACGGTTGACCTGCGCAATGATATTCGCCATTGTAAAGGTTTTTCCCGAGCCGGTAACGCCGAGCAAGACCTGCTCGCGGCAGCCGTCGTTCAGCCCGCGCACAAGCCCTTCTATCGCCTGCGGCTGGTCCCCCGTTGGCTTATAAGGGGAAACAAGTTCAAAATGATCCATATTAATACGCCCCTCGAATTATAAAAAATCAAAAGCGTTATTTACCGATTACCACATTATCATACCACATACTCTCAGTGTTTTCAACGGCAAAATGAACGGATGTTCGCAAAAATTCAAATAATTTTTATCAAATCAAAGCCCCGGAAAATATCCTGTGCATTTTATTTTCAACTATGCCTGTTTTCCCATCGCGCATATCAAAAGCCGCCGCAAAAAGCGGCGGCTTAAAGCACTCCTGACTAACAAATAAAGCTTTTAAGATAGTCTCCAATGAAAAAACGAAAAATACAGCATATGCATTAAAAATATCTGCTCTGCTTTAACGAAACTGCATCGTTCTGCGCAACGATAAAATGGTCAACAAGATTTATTCCTATAGCTTCAAGCGCCTTTTGGATAGATTTGGTCATTGTGATGTCGTCGTTTGACGGCAGCGCGAGCCCCTGCGGATGATTGTGAGCCAAAATCACATTTGTTGAATTGTGCCTTATCGCGACCTCAACAACAGATCGCACGCTAAGTCCTGCGGAAGCGACGTCGCCCTTTGAAATAAGACTGCATGTTAAAATCTTGCAGACGTTGTTCAGGCAGACGCAGTAGACCCTCTCCTCGGTACAGCCGATAAACTTCGGGATAATATACTCCGCCATCTTCGACGACGAGTCAAGGATCATATCGTTGTCAAATTTGTCGTTGTAGTAGCGTTTGCAAAACTCGGTTATCATCGACAGATACACGGCGGCGGTCTCGCCCATTCCGTCTATCTTTGCAAGCTCGTGCGGAGACTTTTCCAAAACGGAGGAAAAGCTTCCGAACTCGTTTAAAAGGTCGTGCGCGATTTCGTTTGTGTTGCACCTAGGCAGACAAAGATATAAAAGCACCTCCAAAACCTCGTGATCCGAAAAATTATCAAAGCCCTTTTCTTCTATAAACCGGTCGCGCATTCTGCCGCGGTGATTCGCATGTTTATTATCGCTCATTTCGAACTAGACCTTTAATTTTCTGCTTCCGGGCTTAACAAGCTGAATGTTTTTTTCTTTGCAAAGCGGGCATTCGTCCGCCTCCCACGACTGCACCTTCATTGAAATAACGCTTTTATACGGCACGCCGAAGTCTATTTCGCCGCCCGTGCGGTCTACTATCGAGCCGACTCCTACGACTACTCCGCCCGCCGCGCGCACAAGCTCGATGACCTCGCGCACCGAGCCGCCGGTAGTCACAACGTCCTCCACCAGCAAGCACCGCATGCCGGGCTTTACCTCAAAGCCCCGGCGAAGCACCATTTTGCCGTCCTCGCGCTCGGCAAAATAGTTTTCAACTCCGAGATGGCGGCTTACCTCATACGCCATCTGCACCGCGCCCATCGCCGGACCTATAACGACCTCGGCGTTATCGTCGGCAAACTGCTCGGCAAGCGCGGAGCAGAGCTCCTCGGAATATTTAGTGTGACGGAAAATTTTCGCACACTGCAGGTATTTGTCGGAATGCTTGCCCGACGTCAAAAGGAAATGCCCTTCGAGCAGAACGCCCGCTTCCTTTAAAATTTCCAATACTCTTTCCTGAGTTATCATTTTAAACACCCCATAGCTTTAATTTTCTATGAACTTATCCCTGTCCGGGTCAAATCTATTATAACAAATTTATAATTTTTTGTACACCGCAAATTGACTTTAATTGTATTTTTTTCTGTGATATAATAATAACAAATGAAAACCGTGGGTTTTCATTTGTTATGTCGAGTTTCGCTTTTTGCGCCGAACACATAGGCGCAAAATTCGCTTTGCGAACCGCAAAACTCGCGGCCGGGTGCGAACATTTTTAAACCGTGGGTTTTCATTTGTTATGTCGAGTTTCGCTTTTTGCGCCGAACACATAGACGCAAAATTCGCTTTGCGAACCGCAAAACTCGCGGCCGGGTGCGAACATATTTAAACCGTGGGTTTTCATTTGTTATGTGTTATGCCGAATTTCAGATATAAGAAATAAATCCTTATCCATCGGAGAGTACATATGAAAGAGTTTGAAATACGCGAAAACGACGCAAATCAGCGGGTCGACAAGTTTGTCGCAAAATCTGTTCCGCTGCTGCCTAAATCACTTTTATACAAATACATCCGCTTAAAGCGCATAAAGCTAAACGGCAAGCGGTGCGAAATATCAACAAGACTTAAAACGGGCGACAAGCTCTCGATGTACGTAAACGATGAATTTTTTGAAGCCGACCGAAAAAACGAGTTTTTTTCCGCGCCCAATGCCGTTGATATAATTTACGAGGACGAAAACCTCCTGCTCGCCGACAAGCCCGTGGGGCTGTGCGTTCACGAAAGCGACGAAATCCTGCCGGACACTCTGATAAACCGCGTCCTGCACTATTTGTACGATAAAGGCGAATACGACCCCGAAAAGGAGCAGTCGTTCACCCCCGCTCTTTGCAACAGAATCGACCGCAACACCTGCGGAATAGTTATCGCCGCAAAAAACGCAGCCGCACTGCGCGAAATGAATCAAAAAATTAAAGACCGCGAAATTGAAAAGACCTATCTTTGTGCCGTTATGGGCATTCCGTCGCCTAAAAGCGGAATTTTAAAAAACTTTCTATTAAAAAACGAAACCGAAAATATTGTAAAGGTGTTCGACTCGCCCCGACAAGGCGCAAAAACCGCAGTCACAGAATACAAGCTGCTCAAAACCGCAAACGGGATTTCGCTGGTCGAAATCTCGCTTAAAACAGGGCGCACTCACCAAATTCGCGCTCAGATGGCGCACTTCGGCTATCCGCTTATCGGGGACGGCAAATACGGCTCCTACACCGTTATCGACGGCAAAAAATACAAATACCAGGCGCTTTGCTCGAACAAGCTTAAATTCACGTTCAAAAACAGCGCAGGCGTACTCGGATATTTAAACGGCAGGGAATTTCAAACTGACGGCGCATGGTTTTTAGGGCTTTTTGATTAGCGCCGTCAGGCTAAGGTCGATATTGAAAACTGCTTGAAACAGTGATATGATTTTAACAGACTATTTTTCTGAAAGGAACGATTATATGAAACACGTTGTTGTACTTTGCGACGGCATGGCAGACTACAACGTCGCCGAGCTGGGAGACAAAACCCCGATGCTCGCGGCTGATAAGCCCAATATGAACCGCCTTGCGCAAAACGGATACGTAGGACTTGTCAAAACCGTAGGGGATAAATTCAAGCCCGGAAGCGACGTCGCCAATCTTTCGGTTATGGGATATGACCCCGAGCTTTATTATTCCGGACGCTCTCCTCTTGAAGCGGCGAGCATAGGAATCAACCTGAAGGAGACCGACGTTGCGCTTCGGTGCAATCTCGTAACGCTGTCCGGCGAAGCGGATTACCGCGACAAGACTATTCTCGACTACTGCGCGGACGATATTTCAACCGAAGAGGCAAGAATACTCGTTTCTGACCTCGCAAAGCATTTTAACAATGAGGAATTTTCGCTTTTCACAGGAGTCAGCTACCGTCACTGCTTAATCTGGGCAAACGGAACCGACGAGCTCGGAACTCTCACCCCGCCGCACGATATCACGGGCAAGCCTATAAAAGACCATCTTCCCGACCATCCCAACGCCGAAAAGCTTTACGATATGATGGTCAAAAGCTACGATATTTTAAAGGACCACCCCGTAAACAAAGCGCGCGAGGCAAAGGGTCTGCGCCCCGCGAACAGCGTTTGGTTCTGGGGCGAGGGCAGAGCAAAGGCGCTGCCTTCGTTTTTGGAAAAAACAGGACTTCGCGGCTCGGTAATCTCCGCTGTCGATCTAATAAAGGGCATAGGCAAGCTGACAAAAATGAACGTGGTGGACGTCGACGGCGCGACAGGCTATATCGACACGAATTTTGACGGCAAAGCGCAGGCGGCTATAAACGAGCTTGAAAACGGCGCGGATTTTGTTTACATACACATTGAAGCTCCCGACGAGTGCGGTCACCGCCACGAAATCCAAAACAAAGTAAAAGCCATCGAGCTGATTGACAAGCTCATTTTAGCTCCTGTTTTGCAAAAGCTCGAAGAATACGACGATTACAAGGTCATGGTTCTTCCCGACCACGCGACTCCGCTTGCACTTCGCACCCACACCTCCGACCCGATTCCTTTTATGATATACCGCAAGCATGCGGATAAATCGGCTCCCGTTTCGGTGCTGTGCGAACAGGAAGCGAAAAAAACAGGCGTGTTCATTGAAAACGGTTATGAAATCATGGATTTCTTCATAAATTTCTGATTTCTCTCGAAAATTGTCGAACAAAAAGTATAGACCGTAAAATATTATACAATATGTATAATGTTTTACGGTCTTTTGCAATCTAGACTGTTTTATTGTCGTTTAAACTGTTCTTTTACCGCGCTTACAACCTCGTTTATATCGTCGTCCGTCATATACGGATGCATCGGGAGCGACAAAACTGTGTCGCACAGCCTACTCGATACTGTAAAATCATCGTCGCGCGATTCAATGCATTTAAACGCCGTCTGTTTATGCATCGGTTTTGGATAGTACACCATCGACGGTATCCCCCGACCTTTAAGCTCCGCCTGCAATTCGTCGCGCTCTGCGCGGCTTTCAAGCTGTATTGTGTACTGCGCCCAGCTTGAATAAAATCCGTCCTTCACCACGGGCGTTTTAACTATCCCGCCGAGCTTTTGGGAATATTTCTCCGCAACTGTGTTCACGTCGTCAAGCTCGTGACTTTTAAATTCCTCTAATTTCACCAAAAGCACCGCCGCCTGAACGGTGTCGAGCCTCGAATTCTGCCCGATTCTTACATTGTCGTATTTATCGACGCCCTTGCCGTGAACGCGCAGCGACCGCACAAGGTCTGCAAAATCATCGCTGTCAGTGAAAACCGCGCCGCCGTCGCCGTAGCACCCCAACGGCTTTGCCGGGAAAAACGACGTAGCTGAAATATCACCGAAGCTGCACGCGCGCCTGCCGCGCAGACTTCCTCCGAAGCCCTGCGCACCGTCCTCGAGCAACAGAATGCCGTTTTCATGCGTTATTTTTGTTATCTCATCGTAATTTGCCGGAAGCCCAAATAAGTCGACCGCGATTACCGCTTTCAAATTCAGCCTGCCCTCGCTTTTAACACGCCCAATCTGCTCTATAAGCGCCTGCGGGCAGATGTTAAAACTATCGCTCTCAACGTCCACGAAAACAGGGGTTGCTCCGACTGCGCTTATAGATTCCGCCGACGCGAAAAATGTGAAATCAGGAACAAACACCGCGTCCCCTTCTTTTACGCCCATCGCTGTAAGCGACAGCACAAGCGCGTCGGTTCCGTTTCCGCAGGTTATCGCGTGCTTCACGCCCACATACCGGGCAAGCTCGCTCTCAAGCTGTGAAACCTCGGCTCCCATGATAAACCGTCCGCTTTCTACTGCGGACTTAATCGCTCTATCTATTTTACCGCTTATTTTATTATACTGCGTTTTTAAATCTCTGAATTCCATATGTATTTAAAATCTCCCCGATCAATTCGGCGTTATCCGTATTCGGAAAAATACACCTGTTTTTATATAATACGCCAATTGCCGCAGTATTTCAAGCGATTTATTACCTTTACAGACAAAAAGGGTTGAAAAACCGAATGCTATGCGGTATAATTTCAGTGCGTTGTATTCATTTTATATGGAAACGGAGATATAATCTTATGAATATTTTACTTGTCGGTTGCGGCAAGGTCGGCTCGAAGCTTGCCGACGCTCTTTGCGACGACGGCCACGATGTCACTGTAGTCGACCGTGACGAATCCAACTTCAAGCTGCTGTCGTCACGGTTTTCCGGCTTTACGACCTCCGGCGTGCCCATCGATCTCGACGTTCTGCGACGCGCGGGTATCGAAAGTTGCGATGCTGTAGCCGTTGTCAGCTCGGATGACAATATAAACATCATGGTTTCGCAAATTGCAAAGAAATTTTTCAACATCCCGATTGTCATAACAAGGATATACGACCCCGCGCGCAAGGACCTGTTTTCCCATTTCGGGCTTAAAACCATCTGCCCCACAAACCTCACCGTTTCGGCCGTAAGAAGCGCGCTCAACGAAAACGACTCGGTCAAAAGGGTGAATTTCGGCTCGAACACCACCACGTTTACCACATTTGACGTTCCGAAGCATCTTGTGGGAAAAACAACAAGCGAGCTTTCCTTCGGGAAAAACGAGACTGTTTTCGGCGTTATACGCGAAGGAGCTATTCTGCTTCCATGCAAATTCAACGAGCTCCGCCTTTTGGCATCTGATAAGCTGATTGTAACAGAAATCGTGGATTGACCGGCGCGCAGACCTATAAGCGTATAAATTCGTCAGAAAGGAAAACCTTATATGAAAGTAATTGTTGTCGGCGCGGGAAAAGTCGGATATTATCTTGCTAAAACCCTTAAAGAACACGGTCACACTCCGACTATCATCGAAATTGACAAAGACTGCTGTACAAATATTGCAAACGAGCTCGACGTTCCGATAATAAACGGCGACGGAACCTCAATTGACGTTTTAGAGGACGCAGGCTGCAAAAACGCCGACGCTTTTATAAGCGTCAGCGGAAAAGACGAAATCAATCTCATCTCCTGCCAGCTTGCAAAAAGGCTTTTCAACGTTGAAAAAACCATTGCAAAAGTCAATAACCCCAAGAATACCGAGGTAATACGCCAGCTCGGAGTAGACAATGCCATAAGCTCCACGGACAATATTGCTCGGCTGTTTGAGCGCGAGGTGGACACTAAAAACATCAAGCAGCTTATCAGCTTAAATAAAGGCGAAAGCTCGATAAGTGAAATCGACATTCCGGAAAATTATAAATATCACGGCATACAGCTTGCCGACATCAAGCTCCCGGTCGATTCGGTCGTCGTATCGATAACGCGCCGCGGTAAAGTTATCATCCCCCGCGGAAACACCACCATAGAAAGCGGAGACACTGTTTTGATAATGTCAAAAAACAGCGCGCTTCATAAAATCAAGGATATTTTAAAGCTGAAATATAAATAAAAACAAAAGACGGTCTGTTTTTATTTCAGACCGTCTTTTGTTTACGTAAGAATAATAAACATTGCCCAAAACTGAGCTTTGGGCAATGTTTATAGGGGTATATTTTGAGGAGGGGTACTATGTACCAATCTCTCGGTACGCTTATAGTATAACGCCGGTTTATTACAAATCTTTAAACTTACAGTGACACAAGCGTTAAATTTTGTGCAAATTTCCCCGAACAATTGTTTGCATTTTGAGAACATCTGTGGTAGAATAGCATTGTAAGATTTGTTATTCATTTGAAAAGGAGGACGACCTCTTGCACGAAACAGCCGAAAAAATTCTCGCATACATCCAATCCCGCGCCGTTGGTGACATTCCGCCGACAGTAAGGGAAATCTGCCGCGACCTTAAAATCAAGTCCACCTCAACAGTACATAAATATATAAATCAGCTTGTGGACGAAGGCTATCTTGAAAAAACAAGCGGGCAGAACAGGACTTTGCGGCTTCCCATAAGTCCGTCGGCAAACGTACCGGTTATTGGAACGGTAACCGCAGGGCTTCCGATAACGGCTATTGAAAATATCGACGGTTATATAACCTACACCGGCTACAAGGGTGACCCGAAAAATCTCTTTGCGCTGCATGTGCGCGGTGAAAGCATGATAAACGCCGGCATTCTCGACGGCGACATAGTCATCGTCCGCCGCACCCCCATGGCTGAAAACGGCGAAATCGTCGTAGCGCTTGTTGACAGCGAGGAAGCCACCGTGAAACGGTTTTATAAGGAAAACGGTCATTTCAGGTTGCAGCCCGAAAACGACGATTTTGAACCTATTATCGTCGACGAGGTCGCCATCCTCGGCAAGGTCATCGCCAGCATCAGAGAGTATTAGTTTATTACCGTTTGTTCAGCTTTGCCGTAAATATCGCTAATTAACGGATAAATCTAAAACTATACGCGGAGAATTATATTATAAATTTAGAGCTTGTTAAAAACGCGCAAAATTGTATATATAAAATAACAATCGGCAATAATTCTTTTATCGATACTCCCGCCGCGGAAAGCGACTTAAAAACAATGTCAATGTTTCACGATGCCTGTTTTTTGTAAATGACATATTACAGCAGATTATTGATAACGGCGGCATCACAGGCGGTAAGCGTAAACTTGATAAATTCAGTATTACTGCCGCAGAGTTAGAACGCTTCAGCTACTCGTCATTACCAGTTTCAATTACAGAAATTGTAAACCGCATTAACAGTATTAAACCAAACACCAATATGCAAAAACTGAAAACAGCGAACATAACCGATTGGCTTATCGTTATCAATGCGCTGTCCATTATTCATTTTAACGAGCGCAATTACAGAATACCTACCGAAATTGGCACATCTATCGGTATCTCGGTTGAACGACGCACGGGCATGTACGGTGAATATACAATTAATTTATATAACAATGCTACCCAGAATTTTATTATTGATAATTTTGAATCAATTTTAGACTTTATGCGTACAAACTCTAAAAGCAAAAGCAATAAGAAATATTTTTTCTTACCGTTGAAAATATTTTCATCTCAGTGTTTTTAATCCAATATAAATAAAAAAATCCGGCGTTAAAACGCCGGATTTTTTTATTACTGAACTATTATTTATCGTCGCTCCACGAATACATTTTTCTGAGCTCTTTGCCGACAGATTCAAGCTGATGCTCAGCCTTAAGACGCTTTGTGGCGTTGAAATGGGCTCTGCCGTTTTTGTTTTCGGCAATCCATTTTGTTGCAAACGTGCCGTCCTGAATCTCGGAAAGGACTTTTTTCATCTCTTTCTTTGTTTCATCGGTTATAATGCGCTTGCCTGTTTCATAATCTCCGAACTCAGCAGTGTCGGAAATCGAATAGCGCATTTCAGAAAAGCCGCCGTGATAGATAAGGTCAACGATGAGCTTCATTTCATGAATGCATTCAAAATAAGCGTTTCTCGGATCATATCCTGCTTCAACGAGCGTTTCAAAGCCCGCCTGCATCAAAGCGGTAACTCCGCCGCACAAAACGGCCTGTTCACCGAACAGGTCGGTTTCTGTTTCAACGCGGAAGGTTGTTTCCAAAACAGCTGCTCTTGCTCCGCCGATACCTGCGGCATACGCAAGCGCCATGTCGGTAGCTCTGCCGGATGCGTCCTGATGAACGGCGTAAAGGCAGGGAACGCCCTTGCCCGCAACATATTCCGAACGAACGGTGTGACCGGGACCCTTGGGCGCGATCATAACAACATCGACATCCGAGGGAGGAACGATCTGCTGGAAGTGAATATTAAAGCCGTGCGCAAACGCGAGCGTTTTGCCTGCGGTAAGATACGGCGCAATGCTTGATTTGTAAAGATCAGCCTGCTTTTCATCGGGAACGAGCATCATGATAAAATCTGCGGTTTTCGCAGCTTCGGCGGTCGTCATGACCTTCAAGCCCGATGCCTCGGCTTTTGCCCACGATTTGCTGCCCTCGTAAAGGCCTACGATAACATCAACTCCGCTTTCATGCAGATTGAGAGCATGAGCGTGACCCTGGCTTCCGTATCCGATAACGGCTACGGTTTTGCCGTCAAGCAGACTTAAATTGCAGTCGCTTTCATAAAAAATTTTCAATGCCATTTAAAACAATCCTTTCTTCTGGCAGAAGTGCGGACACCGCCGCAAACTGCATAAATTATTATGTCTATATGCTGAAAGGTTAAATAACCTTTTCAGCTTTTTTGAGCGGATATCGATTCACTGCCCTTTTGCGCGGCTATCGTTCCCGTTCTTACGACCTCTTTTATACCGTACGGCTTGAGTATTTCGAGCGTATTGTTAAGCTCGTCTGACGACGCCGATATTTCTATCGACATTGTGGTTCGGGTGATATCGCAGATTTTTCCGCCCATCACCTTTATTATGCTTATAATCTCACCGCGTTCGTCGGCGCTCGCCGAAACTTTCACAAGCATAAGCTCGCGGCATATCATCTCATCAGGAGCGAGCGTTTTGAGCTTGATAACGTCTATAAGCTTATTTAGCTGTTTTTCGATCTGTTCAACGGTGTATTCGTTACCCTCCACGATTATTGTGATTCTCGAAACCGTAGGGTCGTCCGTCACGCCGACGGCGAGACTTTCAATATTAAAGCTTCTGCGGGAAAACAGACCGGAAATCCGCGAAAGGACGCCCGGATGGTTTTCCACCAAAATCGAAATCGTATGCTTCATAAAATCATCATTCCTTTAAAGTAAAGACGGCGCTTCGGGATCGATAACGCATTCCAGCAAAAACGTTCCCTTATGGTCAAACGCCTGTTTTACCGCCGAAGCTATTTCGCTGTTTTCCGATATTCTCAGAGCCGGTATTCCGTAAGCGCCCGCAAGCGCCACAAAGTCGGGGCTTCCGTCCAGAAATACCGCTTCGTATTTGCCGTCGTACATATTTTTCTGAAGCTCTCTGACCATACCGAGCCGATTGTTTCGCATTATTATTATCTTAACGCCGATGTTGTGCTGGCACATTGTGGCAAGCTCCATCATCTGCATCTGAAAGCTTCCGTCACCGCAGACGGCAATCACCTGCCTTGAATCGTCCGCGACCTTTGCGCCGAGCGCCGCGCCGAGCGAATATCCCATCGTTCCCATGCCGCCGGTTGTGAAAAACCGCCCGTTTTTCACTTCAAAGCAGTTGGTGCTCCAAATCTGATTCTGACCTACGTCCGCAACAGCCACGCAGTCGTCTTCAGCCAAGCTCGAAAGCGTTTGCATAAAGAGCTTGGGATTTATGAATCCGCTTTTTTCGCAAACAGGCTTTTCGCTTTCGGTCTTAACGCTGCAAAGCTCGTTTTTCCAGACCGAACGGTCAAATTTGCCCTCAACTTTGGAAATAAGCTGTTTTAATATTATCTTCGCGTCGCCCACGAGCGGAATGTGAACGTCCATATTTTTGCCGATTTCCGCCGGGTCGATATCTATATGGATAATTTTAGTCGACTCAACGATAGTGTTGGGCGCGGTGACCGCCCTGTCTCCCACCCTGGCGCCGATCAAAATCAGCAGATCCGCCTGATTGATAGCGTAGTTTGCCACCTTTACGCCGTACGTTCCGAGCATTCCGAAGCAAAGCGGATGAGCGGAAGGGATACTTCCGATACCCATCATAGTGGTTATAACAGGGATATCGCACCTTTCGGCGAACTGAACAAGCGCTTTTTGCGCACCGCATGCAAAAACTCCGCCGCCCGCGCATATAATCGGCTTTTTCGCCGCAGATATCGCGGACAACACCCTTTTTATCTGCAAAGGATGACCCTTGACGCTGGGCTTATATCCTCTGATATCCACCGATTCGGGATACTCAAACTTAATGTCAGACTGCTGAATGTCAACCGGAACGTCGATTAAAACCGGACCCGGTCTTCCCGAGCCTGCTATATAAAACGCTTCTTTGAATACACGCGGAATGTCGCGCGCGTCTTTAATCAAGTAGCTGTGCTTGACAAACGGCTCAGCCGCGCCCGTAATATCCGCTTCCTGAAAAACGTCGCGCCCAATCTGGTCGGTCGAGACCTGACCTGTTATCGCAACCATCGGGATAGAATCGGAGTACGCCGTGGCTATTCCTGTTATCAGATTGGTCGCGCCGGGGCCGGACGTAGCGACGCACACGGCGGGCTTACCAGTCATGCGCGCGTAACCCGAAGCGGCGTGCGCGGCGTTTTGCTCCTGGCGCACAAGCACGTGACGAATACCCGAACCGATAAGCGCGTCGTAAAAAGGGCAGATAGCGGCGCCCGGATATCCGAAAATATCTTTTATTCCCTCTGCCTGAAGGCATTTAACCATAGCAAGTGCTGCCAACATAACTTATCCTACTCCCATGATATTTGTTTACTATTCATTATAGTAAATTTTGCGCGCCGCAGTCAATAGCTTTATCCGAATTCAATATAGAAATCGCCATATTATCAAGAACTTTTTCTGTTTAAAACGTCAAAATGTATATATTTGCCGCGATAACGAGCCGAGTTTTTTACGCCCGGTTTGTTGCAAACTACGACAAAAAGGGGTAAGATTAATAAAAGAAAAAGCAAAAATTTAAATTGTTTTTCATCGGAACACTTTCCCGGACAAAATTTTTGCATCTGTCAGGAGGATCACCGTAAATATGAACACAGATCTCCAAAGCGTACGCTTTTTACTGTCGGCGCTCTCGGTATATAAAACCGACGACGCACTGCTTTCAGCGCTTGAAGATACGCTAACCGCTGTCTGCGATGATAGCGACTACTCCGCAGCAGTAAACAAATTCTGCGGCTTTTGCAGCATTCTTTACAACACCTGCTCGGGTGATTTAAAAAGCTACATCAACGATATCATAAAATACTCCGATTCCGAATTTGCGCGCGCATGCGCTGCAAATGACAATATTCCCGAATTTATCCTGCGCGCCGCCGAAAACGACATACGCGCGCTGAACCTCACATCAGACATCACTTCGTCAGACATAAAAGCATACCTGAATGAAAAGTATCCCGAAAACGCCGAAAGAACGGCCGCGCTTCCCGATTTTTACTCCACAAACGACAAATCGGTCGGCTTTGAAAGCGCAAAAACCTTTTACCGCGCTTTCGGCTTTGGGGAATACGCCCGATGCAAGGCGTTTTCATTTGAACAGAAAAACGGACGATATGTTTTGACCCCCGTTGAAAATCCCGATCCTATACGGCTTTGCGAACTAAAGCAATATGAAATGCAACGCACGAAAATAGTAAACAACACGCTTGCGTTTTTAAAGGGCAAGCCGTATAACAACGTTCTGCTGTACGGCGACAGAGGCACGGGAAAATCCTCGACCGTAAAAGCGATACTCAACGAATACTCTCATATGGGTCTGCGGCTTGTGCAAATAGATAAGGAAAATCTATACGGTCTTGCCGAGCTTACCGAAAGGCTCGTGAATGTGCCGCTGAAATTTATCCTGTTTGTTGACGACCTCACCTTCAACGAAAACGATGACAGCTTCGGAATGCTCAAAGCCGTTTTGGAAGGCGGGATAGTCAAACGCCCTGACAATATAGCGATTTACGCCACCTCCAACCGCCGCCACCTTATCAAAGAAAGCTTTACCGCCCGCGAGGGCGACGAAATTCACAAGGCGGATACCATTGATGAAACCCTTTCCCTGTCCGACAGATTCGGGCTTTCGTTAACTTTTATCGCTCCCGCAAAGGACAAGTTTTTGGAAATCGTTCGACTTATCGCCGACGACCGCGGTCTTGCAGTCGATTCCGATACGCTTTACAGAGGCGCCGAGCAGTTCGCAATGCGCAGGGGCGGGCGTTCTCCGCGGCTTGCAAAGCAATATGTGGACGACCTGGAAGCAAGACTTTCGCTGGGAATCGATTAGAAGAATTTTATCCGAACAAGCTTTATAACGGAAAGGAACGGTTTATCAAATGCCCAAAGGTTTACGAGCGTTACTCCCGATTTGCATCTGCATATGCATTTTGTTTTCGGGCTGTGAAGTTAAAAACGAAACCCCGTTTGAGCAGACGGAGTTTCCGTCCGCCGCAGGCGAGATTGTTATAAAAACCCAGCCGGAACGGGTCGTCTGCCTATCCGAATCGTATACAGAAATCATATATGAGCTTGGGTATGGTGACACGCTGGTTGCAGTCGGGGAAAGCTGTAGTTACCCAAAACAGGTGAAAAAGCTCGACAAGGTGCAAACAGGCATTGATTTCAGCACGGACGAAATCATTTCATATTCGCCGAACCTTTTGATTACTCAGACCTCGCTTTCATCAAACGACCTTGACGTCCTTTACGACAAAGGAATACAGGTTTTAACTCTGGAGCAAACACAGACGATATCCGGTCTGTCCGATATTTACACGAATCTGGCCTGCGCGCTTGCAGGCTCAATAACAGGTCCCGAGCTCGGCGCACAAAAATACTCCGAGCTTGAAAGCAAGCTGGAACAGATTATAGCAAAAATACCCGATTCCGAAAAGACGTTTTTGTATTCGCTCGATTTGGAAAAATCGTTTGCAACGCCCGATACTTTTGAAAGCGAAGTGCTTTCGCTGTTTTTCAAAAACTATATAACCAAAGGCTCAAATTATGAAACGACCTTCAATGACGACGACAAGATAAAACCGTCGGTCGTATTTATACACGAGCCTTATGAAACCGAAAACGCGCAGGACGCAGATGTTTTGAAAGACATTCCCGCGGTAAAAAAAGGACGGGTCTATATTTTAAAATCCGAATATTTTGCGGTTAAATCGGCAAGACTTGCCGATAATATTAAAAAGATTGCGAAAATCATATACCCCAAAATCGATTTTTAAACAGGGTAAACGCATTTAAAGGACGGCAGAAAAATGATATACGTTTTATACATTGCTCTCGCAGCTCTGACAGTGTTTTTTTCAATAAAGGGCGCGGGTTATATTGATAATATCGACAGCAAGACAAACATCTCAGGAGCATTCATCGGCGGAGTTGTTTTAGCCGCCGTCACCTCGCTTCCCGAGCTGATAACATCGCTCACCTCTACGTTGCTTATAAAAAATCCGGATTATGTTGTCGGAAACATTTTGGGAAGCAACCTGTTCAATCTTGCGATAATCGGCGTTATCATTCTGTTTTGCTCCAAAAGCTTTTCACAGGCAAAAATCGGAAGCGCGCATTTTCTCACCTGTCTTTTCACAATCCTTATGTATGCGGCGGTTGCTTTACCTGTCCTTTTTGAAAAAGACTTTATGTTTTTCACAGTAAGCATAATCTCGCTTGTTATAATCGTGCTGTATGTTTTTTCGGTGCGCTCGCTCGCCGCAGACGACGCTTCATCCGGCTCGGACGCTGAATGTAAGCTCACTGTAAAGCAGCTTGTGATACGGTTTGTGCTGGTATCGATAGCATTGGTCGCCGCGTCGGTTTTGATAACCTACACGACCGATATTATCGCCCAAAAGCTGAATCTGGGCAAAACTCTCGCCGGAGCGCTGTTTTTGGGTATTGCAACAAGCCTGCCCGAGCTTTCGTCGAGCATAACGCTCGCAAAGCGCAAAAACTTTAACGCGCTGGCCGGGAATATACTCGGAAGTAACTGCTTTAATTTTATAATATTTGCCGCAGCGGACATAAGCTATTTTAACGGCTCGGTCTATCAAACGGCAGACAGGATTGCACACTCTCAGGCGGTTTTTTTGATTATCTTCGGAATCATCAGCAGTCTCGCTGCTGCTGCTTTACTGCTTTTCAAGCGCAGAAACGTAAAAACCCGCGCCGCGTATATACTACCCGCCGCGGTCTTGGCGGCTTCA
>CAZHWR010000013.1:0-21512 GCA_964536085.1 uncultured Oscillospiraceae bacterium | reverse complement strand
TGATATTCTTATGCCTCTCGGTATAAAATCCCTGATGAGAATAATAAAACGCCTTAAAACGGCTAAAATACAGTGCAGTGATTTGCCCCGGTGAAGTATACAAAAAGCCGCCGGGACTTTTTATTTGACGAATTTATACTAATATAGTATACTTTGTAAGCAGGAGGTCAGAAGCGCGTCGGAATAAGAAAAGAGCATAAAATTGTTTTCTTGCTTTCCCGCTTCTTAATGCCTTACCTCTGAATGTAAAGGAAGATAAATGATGAAGAGCCAAAGGTTTACCGTTTCGGGCATGACATGCTCCGCATGCAGCGCAAGAGTTGAAAACGCGGTCAAAAAAATAAACGGCGTGAGCGAAGTAGCTGTGAATCTATTGACCGGCAGCATGAGCGTTAAATACGAATGTCCGGACACGGATATTATAAATGCCGTCGAAAGGGCGGGCTACTCCGCAGCCTTGGCAGATGAGAACGCACATCAAAGGCAATCGGACGCTGCAAAACCGCGCGATGAAAACGGTCCCGACGCGCTGTTAAAGCGGCTTATATGGTCGATAGTGTTCGTCCTTCCGCTGTTTTATATTTCCATGGGTCATATGATGGGGCTTCCCCTTCCATCGTTTTTGCACGGCAGCCACAACGCGGTCGCCTTTGCTTTCACACAGTTTCTGTTTTTGATTCCGATAATTTTCATAAATTTAAGATTCTTTAAAAATGGCTTCAAAAACCTCTTTCACCTCTCGCCCAACATGGATTCGCTCATCGCTATAGGCGCGTCTGCGGCTACGGTTTACGGTATTTTCGCAATATACAAAATCGGATACGGGCTCGGTCACGACCTTCCCGACATAGTCTCCCGCTACAGCATGGATCTGTACTTTGAATCAGCCGGCGTGATTTTAACGCTGATAACACTGGGAAAATATCTCGAAGCGCGCGCAAAGCGCCGCACGACCGACGCGGTCACAAAGCTTGTAAACCTGCGCCCGAACACTGCCACCATTATTAAAGACGGCGAGCAGATAACAGTCAACACGGACGAAGTTGTCGTCGGCGACACGGTAGCGGTCAAGCCCGGGCAAACCATTCCCGTGGACGGCGAGGTTATAAACGGCTCGGCTTCAGTGGACGAATCGGCTTTGACGGGTGAGAGCATACCTGTTTCAAAATCTCCCGGCGACAAAGTCATAGGCGCTTCGATTAACACAAACGGTTATATTGAGTTTCGCGCCACAAAGGTCGGAAACGACACAGCGCTTTCTCAAATAATAAAGCTAGTGGAGGAGGCTTCCTCATCAAAGGCGCCGATTGCACGGTTTGCCGACAAAATAAGCGGCGTTTTTGTGCCTATCGTAATCCTGATTGCGGTTTTGGCGACGATTATATGGCTGATTTTGGGGTATTCGTTTGAATTTGCAATGTCGATAGGAATTTCAGTTTTGGTGATCTCCTGTCCGTGCGCGCTCGGTCTTGCAACCCCGACCGCTATCATGGTAGCGACAGGCAAAGGTGCGCAGAACGGCATCCTGATAAAATCCGCCGAGGCCTTGGAGACCGCGCACAAGATAAACGTCGCGGTGCTCGATAAAACAGGCACTATAACCCGCGGCAAGCCCGAGGTGACCGATATCATCCCTATGGGCGGCAGTACAAACGAATCGCTGGTAGAATACGCGGCGGCAATCGAAAAGCTGTCGGAGCATCCGCTCGCGGCGGCAATAGTGAAATACGCGGACGAAGCAGGCATAAAATACGCTTCGGCAGATAATTTTAAAAACACGCTCGGTCAGGGCGTTTCGGGAACAGTCAACGGTAAAACCGTGCTCGCGGGAAACGAAAAATTCCTTTCCTCCAACGGTATTCCGACAAACAGCGCCTCTTCATCACTCGAAGAGCTTTCACAAAACGGCAAAACTCCGCTGTTGTTTGCGGCCGACGGTGAGCTTATCGGCATAATAGCCGTAGCGGACGTTATCAAGCCGACAAGTCCTGCGGCGATAAACGAGCTGCACAAAATGGGAGTAAAAACCGTTATGCTTACAGGCGACTCCAAGCTCACTGCAAACGCTATCAAAAAACAGTGCGGCATCGACGAAGTCGTCGCAGAAGTCATGCCGCAGGATAAAGAGACCAAAATACGCGAGTTGCAAAATTCAGGCAGCTTCGTCGCAATGGTAGGCGACGGCATCAACGATGCTCCCGCTTTGGCCAGAGCGGACGTCGGAATAGCCATAGGTGCGGGAACAGACGTCGCAGTAGAATCAGCGGACGTTATTCTGGTCAAAAACAATCTGCTCGACGCAGCCTTCATGATAAAACTGTCGCGCGCGACGATAAAAAATATCAAAGAGAATCTTTTCTGGGCATTGATATACAATTCACTCGGTATCCCGCTCGCCGCGGGCGTATTCTACGCCGCTTTCGGATTAAAGCTGAACCCGATGTTCGGCGCAGCGGCGATGAGTTTAAGCTCGGTCTGCGTAGTCACCAACGCGCTGCGGCTCAAGCTGTTTAAGCCGCGTATGGATACTGCGCCTCAAAACGGAAATGATAGTCATGTACAAACAATTCAGGAGGAAGGCGCATTGAATAAAAAAATCGTGATAGACGGAATGTCCTGCTCCCACTGTACGGCGCGCGTTGAACAGGCGTTAAACGCTTTGAGCGGCGTATCGTCCGCAAGTGTCGAGCTTAAAAACAAGACGGCTTACGTATCGCTTTCAAGCGACGTATCTAATAGCAAAATCAAAAAAGCCGTTGAAGACGCAGGCTATACCGTTATATCCATCGAATGACGGCAGATATACAATATGGACTGACGCATAAAAATCCCCGCCGATTTCTCCGGAGGGGATTTTTATCATAATACTTTATTGACTGTACGTTATTTTACAGTACTGATTTTTATAGAGGTTATTTTAATATCCTTCTCGGGTTTGTCGCTTGAATCAACACTGACCCCTGCAATCTCATCTACAATGTCCATTCCTTCGTAAACCTGACCAAACACTGTATACTCATTGTCAAGCCACGGCGTTCCGCCGAGTTCTTCATAGTTTGCAGCGACCTCATCCGTCATAGTAGAAGAATACTGCGACAGGATAGAATCGGTAACGCTGCTGCTTTGAACAATGTAAAACTGGCTTCCGATATTATAGGAAGAATCCTGTGCCATGGCAAGCGCGCCCCTGTAGTGGCGAAGACTGTAATCTATTTCCGGTTTAAACGAATCGCCCCAAATGCTTTCACCGCCGAGACCCGTGCCTTCGGGATCGCCCGTTTGAATCATAAACCCATCTATAACGCGGTGGAAAATCACGCCGTCGTAATAACCCTCCTTTGCGTGAGTCACAAAGTTTTCAAACGCCTTGGGCGCCGATTCTTCAAAAAGCCTGATTTTGATTTTACCGTAATTTGCCACGGTAATCGTGGCAATAGTATCGCCCGACTGAGGCTGTGCCAACTGATCCACTCCGGTCTCGGAGTAGGTTATGCCGTTATCGTCAGTAGTGGCAGACGCAGTACTGCCGGAGGAATCCTCCGAACCACTCGCCGCAGCAGAATCCTCCGAACCGCTGCAAGCGGTCATACTGATAGCCAAACAGCTTGCCGCAAGCAATAAGCCTAATATTTTTTTGAGTTTCATTTTCATATCTCCTTTAAAAGGTTAAAGTGTTTTCACTTCAACCGAATTAATAACAACATCGCTGACAGGCCTGTCGGAAGCATCGGTCTTAACGCCTGCAATCGCGTCTACAATCTCTATCCCTTCGATAACCTGACCGAAAACCGTGTGGCGGAAATCAAGCCACGGCGTTCCTCCGACCTGCTCGTATTTTTCGATTGCCTCATCGGGAAATCCCGCCTGCTTCATCTGTGAAATCATACCTTCGGGAACGCTTGACGCCTGAACGATAAAAAACTGGCTTCCGTTAGTAGACGGGCCGGAATTTGCCATCGAAAGCGCACCTTTGAAATTAAACGCCTCCTTGGAAAATTCATCCTCAAACGGCTTTCCCCAAATGCTCTCGCCTCCCATTCCGGTTGCGGTAGGATCGCCGCCCTGAATCATAAAATCCTTTATAACACGGTGAAATTTAATCCCGTCGTAATAACCGTTTTCAGAATGCGTCAAAAAATTTTCCACAGCCTTGGGAGCCGCCTCGGGGAGCATTTTTACCGTTATGTCTCCCATACTGGTTTTAATAACGGCGGTCTTATCGCCTTTTTTTGTTTGTTCAAAATTCAGCATAATATTTCTCCTTATTATAAAACAGATTTATGATATCAGCATATATGAGCCAGAATATAAATAATATTTTAAAATTTTGTAAATCCAAGCTGTTCCAGCCGCACGGACTTTGCGCGTGCGCGCATAAAAGCGTCGCTCATGATTACCGCGTTTGTACGCTGCTTTTTAAGCCGACCTATGTAATCGCCTGTCTCTTCGGCGTTTTTCACCATATATGCGATGTCCGCAGGAACATATTCTCTGATCCTCAGCGCGGTATTGAAATTAAGCTCGTGCGTTTTCGGGTTGAGATTGTCCGCGCAGATTATCTCCGCCCCCGCTCTGACCGCCAAATCCGCGCTTTTTACCGAATGAACCTCACATACTGCCGACAATCCCAGATTTTTGGCGATTGAGATGTATTCCGAAAGCTTTGACTCCGACATAACAGTCGAGAACAGCGTGACTGCATCCGCTCCGAGTAGCTTTGCGTAATAAATCTGATACGGCGTTATTATAAAATCGTCCTGAAGCACAGGCAGACTGACAAGCTTTTTAAGCTCAGGTATAAAATCGTCCTCCCCGCGGTAATAAAAAGGCTCGGTCACCGCGCACACAGCCTTTACAAAGCTGCTTTGAAATGCAAGCGCGTATTTTTCAAGTGAAAAGCTGCTTGCACGCGCTGCGGCGCCCCTTTCGGGAGAAGCGCGCCTTATGTTACCCACTGCGGCAAGCGTTTTCCCGAAAACCGCTTTCATAAAAGGCGAAATACTGCCGTCAGCGCTTCTGCTCACACTGCATATCAGCGCCTCCTCGGGAAGCCTTGCCTTTAACGCATTTACCCTTTTTTGTGTTTCTCTTGCAAGCACATAGTAACTGATAGGCGCCACTTTATTTTTGCTCCTGCTCAAGCTGGATATCGGGGTACGCCGAAAGCATCGGCTTTTCATCTTTGTTTCCCTTTATGATTCTGGAAATATAATTTTTCGTTATTTTGATTACCACGCCCGAAAGCGACAATACGCCGATAAGGTTCGGTAACGCCATCAGCCCGTTGAAGGTATCGCCCAGCTCCCATGCAAGGTCGAGCTTCATGGTAGCGCCGACAAAAATCATCGCCACAAAGATAAATTTATACACATACGTAGCTTTCAGTCCGAACAAATACTCCACGGCTTTTGTTCCGTAAAACGACCAGCCGAGCACTGTGGAAAACGCAAAAAACAGCGTTGCAACTGCGATAAATACACCCGCATAATCGTGCAGTGTTTTGGAAAAGGCATATGTCACAAGCTGAACGCCCTGCAAGCTTTGATCAATGACCGCGCCTGTTTCAAGATCGACTACGCCGGATGATAAAACCGCAAACGCAGTCAGCGTGCATACGATTATAGTGTCAAAAAACACCTCGAATATGCCCCACATGCCCTGCATAACAGGCTCTTTGACGTCGGATGCGGAGTGCACCATTACCGACGATCCGAGCCCCGCTTCGTTTGAAAAAACTCCGCGCTTGAAGCCCATCGTTACCGCTTGCCTGATAAGGTGACCCGAAACGCCTCCCGCCGCAGCGCTCACTCCGAAAGCGCCTTTGAAAATCGACGCAAATACGGCAGGCGCGTTTTTAATATTGATAACAAATATCGCGACGGTCAATATTATGTACAGCACAGCCATAAACGGAACGACCTTTTCCGTGACCTTGCCTATCCTTTTGATTCCTCCGATAACAACGAGCGCCGCCAAAACCAAAAGCACCGCGCCTGTTACATAATTAGGTATTGAAACGCCGCCTACGGACACAAACGCGGTTTCAAAAGCGGTAGAAATGTTGTTTACCTGCGTCATATTTCCTATACCGAACGAGGCTAAAACACAAAAACAGGCAAATACAACTGCCAGCGGCTTTGCGATTTTGCCAACGACTCTTTTATTTTTAAGCCCCTCTCCTATGTAATACATCGCGCCGCCGGACCATTCCCCAGCTTCGTTTTTCTTTCTGTAATAAATTCCGAGCACATTTTCGGAAAAGTTAGTCATCATTCCGAAGAAGGCGGATAACCACATCCAAAAAACCGCTCCGGGACCGCCGACTGCGATAGCCGTTGCAACTCCCGCTATGTTTCCCGTACCTATAGTAGCTGCGAGCGCAGTTGTCAGCGCCTGAAACTGCGATATTGCCTTTTTTTCCTTGGTCTTCGTTACCGAGCGCTTTTTAAAAATCGCAAGAAAGGTTTCGCTGCAAACAAGCTTTGCTCTGACAATTTGGAAAAATCCCGTTCTTGCTGTTAGATAGATTCCTGTTGACAGTATCAGCACTACCATCGGAACGCCCCAAATATATTCGTTGATTCCCTGAACAAATTCGAGTATCTTTTCCATTCCTGATTTACCGCCCTTTACGCAAAATACGCATAAATCATACCATACAATCACATATTTTGGCAAGTATCGGCGTGATTTTAATTGTAGTTGGGAAAACATTTTAAAAAAGCCTTGATTTTTCATTTTCTGTGCTGTATAATAGTTAACATTGTACGCCGGTGTGTTGGAATTGGTAGACGAGGTGGACTCAAAATCCATTGCCAGCGATGGCGTGCGGGTTCAAGTCCCGCCACCGGCACCAGAAAAAAGCTCAACGCGTTTGCGTTGAGCTTTTTTCAATGAAATTCGCCTTGCGGCGAGTGAAATAGCTTCGCTATGAAATACGCTGACGCGTATGAAATATTTGATTCTCAAATGTAAAAAGGCGAATTTTATTTCATAATCCGCAAGGATTATTTCATATTTTTCGCGAGAAAAATATTTCATTAAAAACTGCGAGAGTTCAAATCCACCCACCAAAACGACGAATATATCTTTTTATACCGAATATACAAAAACGTTGAAAGCCTTTTAGCTTTCAACGTTTTATTTTTATCTCTTTCATGCGTTTTCTCCTTATTGGGGTAAGTCTTATTTTGTTTATAACATTGTTTGTGTTACAATTTTGATAAATGTAAAATGAACCTTTTAATGCCGGTATTCGTCTATATAAGTGAAACCGGTTTTAATCACTTATAGGTGATGATATGGATGAATTTGAACGATTGATGCAAGCAGAGCAAACATCCGTAGAACGGTTCGTAAGATTCAGAATATGTTTTAAACCCGACGCTGATGATGTTTTACAAGAAGTGTTTTTTACGGCTTATCAAAAATTCCCCGCGCTGAAGAACAAAAACTCGTTCAAAGCGCGGATCATCAGCATTGCAAGGAATAAATGCAGCGATTATTTTAGAAAGAAAGCGGCTCGGTATGAAATTCCGATTGACGCGCTGGCAGAACAAGAGCTTTCAGACGGCAGGCACGGCGCTTGCGCGGCAAACGCCGTAAAAGAAACTCTGAGGCTGCTCGGCGGCAAAGACAAGCAAATTCTTTATCTTTACTTTTGGAAAGAGCTGCCGCAGGTCGAAATCGCGAAGAAGCTGAATATCCCTATAGGAACAGTAAAAAGCAGGCTGTACACGGCAAAACAGAACTTCAAAAACAAATATCCGTATCGCGCCGATATAACGAAAGGAAAATACAGTATGAAAAAGCTACCCGAATTTATTTCCGAATATAAAATAGAAGCCAGCGCCGACAAGGATTTTCTGCTTGATATAGTGGGGTGATACACCGTCACGATTGGCAAAAAGAGCTATGATACTGTTTGCGTTATCGATATTGAAGCCTATAACTGCGGCGTAGTATCCGAGCAGTTTCTGGATAAGAACGGCAAGACAATTCTTTGGCGCAGATTCAACTGTGACGACTGGGCTATTGACCGCTACAAAATAAAATGGAGCGAGCAGCTGCCGGATAACGATCGGCTTACAGTCAACGGTAAGACCTATGTTCACTGGTACGATTGCATTACCGACTATATTATATAAGGAGAAGGGTTTACGCTTGTAAAAACACCGCCGCAGTCTTAACCGCTGCGGTTTGGATGAACAGCCCAGGATTGTGCAGGCAGTACAAAAATCCCGCACGGCTAACGCCGTGCGGGATTTTGATATTAACCGTTTTTATTAAACTTTTCTCGGGTCTGTTCCGTCTATATTGATTTTGTAAACATATCCGTAATCGTCTGAATCGGAATCAGCGAAGATGTAGTACAATAAATCGCCTCCGCGGTTGAACAGCTGACCTTTATGCTCAAGCTGTTTAGAATTTTCGCCGTTTAAGTCCGCACGGCAGATATATCCTTCAAAATCGCTGTAGAAGATGTAATCATCCACAACTATCGGGCAGAGTGCATCTTCAAGTATAGCTTTAGCGTTACTTCCGTCTTTATCAGCCTTATAGGTTATGATCTCAGGCTCACCGCTCGAATCCGAATCGGAACCAGAGGACGTATCGGATGAGTCCGTATTCGATGACGTTGTGTCAGAGGAAGCGGAATCAGACGATACCGCGTCTGAGCTTGTGTCCGACGAATCGGAAGCCGATGAATCGTCATCGGTACTCTCGGAGTAGTTCTCATTTACTACGGTATAATAAATACTGTCGCCCTCGATTGTAAAGCGCGTCGCCTGAGTTTGGTCGGATATTGCAACCGGATTTGAAAAATTAAAGTCCGCTTTATACAAAAGCGTATCTGTCTGACTTATATAATATATTCCATCGTCATCTACGGCTATCTGATAAACCTGAAGCCCATCCGGAGAAATTTTAGTGGTTTTACCGCCGTCTGTGCGCATTGTGTATACCCCGCCGTCAGAAGCGGAAACATAGTAAATATAGCTTCCCTTGACCTGAAGCGCACTGCACTGAACGGAATTGAACTGCGAAATGTTGGTGCCGTCTTTTTTAACGCGGTAGATATATCCGTCCGAATATCCGAGATAGTAAACGTAGTTTCCGGAAACATTTAAGTACGTTCCGCCTTCTTCAACGAGCGTTTTTTCCTCTTGACCGTTGGTCATAAAAATGCTGATTGTCGCCGAGGAGCTTGTAGTGTCCGTTGAATCATCCGATGATGTGGCGGCGGCAGCATCCTCCCCCGCGCTTTGATCGCTGAGCGCGGTGAAATACGTCCATTCGCCGTCTGAAACCGCGTAACCGTAGTTTGCGAGGTTTCCCAGCGTATTGCCCGACTTGCCTCCCTGCGAAGGATTTGCCCAAATGATAAGCCCCGCCACGACCGCGGCGATAACTATAACCGCGCTTACGATAACTGCGATGACCGACTTTTTAACGGGCTTTTTGACCTTTACGTCGCCCTGCGCAAGATAAGAAGCGTCTTCTTTAGCCAGCTCTTTTAAAAGCTCGTTGGTACTGCTCTCCTCCGCAGCTTCCGAAGCCGTTTCATCCACTTTATCCGAAACAGTCTGCCCGTCTTCTGCATTGAGCGTATTTAAAGGCTCTTCAATATTGTTTTCATCCGCCGCAGTCTGTTCCTCCGAAACGGAATTGTCCAAAGCTTCGTCGGATATCTCCTCATTTTGCCCGATTTCAACATCCTGCTGAGCGTTTTCATCAAATTCGTTTATATTGTTGTTTTCCTGTTCAGCCACTGATTTCACTCCAATACAAAATTTAATTCGCAGTACTCTGTTCCTTTGCCATTTTGGGCAAAAACAAAAGCGCGGCATATAAAAACAAACACTTTTCAGCCTCCGTGAGCTTCGCGGTCCGCAAATAGATTTAAGGCCTGCAACTTTCGGCGCGGAAAGAAAAGCTCGACATAAATGAAAGCTTTGTTTTCATTCATTATTATCCAGTATAATCATTTTTACGCTCACAGTCAAATAATAAAATGTAAACAACTGACAAACGCGGTATTTATTTTTCCTCATTTGCATAATCTGCGGCGGGCTTTTTGGATGATACCCGAAAACAGGCGGACACTTTATCAAACACCTGCTTTACGCCTTTGTTGGAAAGCGCCGCCGTCAATATAAAGGCAATCGGAATCAAAGAAAGCTGCCTTACAAACGAATCGCCTAAATATCCGCGCAAAACCCCCGGATATGCAAACAGAAAAACAAATATAATCGCGTGCAAAACATACACCTGAAGCGTTCTTTCGCCAAATACCGTATACCATCTTTTTTTGCCCGTGACCGCAATCATAAGCAGCGTACCTAAAATCAAAGCTGCCGCGGTGTAGCCGATTCTGTAAACCCCGCCGAGCGCAAAACCGTTTTCTTAATCGAATACGTTCGGCTTTTTGAGAACAGACCGGTCATAAAAATAAAAAGCGGCATATGGAATATATAGATAAATATCTTAAAGCAGTTAAAAAAGGATATAAAGAATAAACTAACTCCGCAAAATGACCAAGCACTACTAAAAAGATCAAAACAAATTTCAAATTGTCAAAATAATATATTCTGTCTTCTATTAGTTCATTATTCAAATATTCCACTTATTACTGAATACAGCATTATTATTTACAATAACACGTTTTATGCCGCTAGTCAACAAATATAAATGTTGTAAAATTTATAAAACAATAGTATAATTTAATCATAATAGAGGGGAATCTCAATGCATTTTATTTTTACACAAAAAGAAAGGACAACAAAAATAATGTCTGTAAAAATCACTGTTATAGTTCCGGTATACAATGCTGAAAAAACATTGAAAGAGTCGCTGGACAGCATTTTCGGGCAAAGCTTTATTCAAAGCACAGAGGTCATCTTAATTGACGACGGATCAACAGACGGCTCCGCCGAAATCATTGAAGAATACAAGCAGCAATTTGATAATCTTGTCTTTATAAAACAAACCAACTCAGGTCCGTCCGCCGCGCGCAACCGTGGGCTTGACGCGGCTCACGGAGAATACGTTTATTTCATGGACGCAGACGATCTTTTGGAAAGCGGCGCGCTCGAATTTATGTACGCCGCCGCGGCGCCCACCGGTGCGGATATGGTTCTGGCAAAATACGATATATTTAACAAATACACCTTCGCGCCTGTAAAAAATCTGGACAATATTGTACTTCAAAAATACATTCACAAATTTGACCCCGCCTTACTCTGGACCTTTTCCCTGTGGAATAAGCTGTTCAGCAGATCGGTCATTGAAAAAAATCAGCTTCGCTTTCCGATAGATACGTCCTACTCGGAGGACGGCGTTTTCACGATGTCTTTCATCTACTGCGCAAACACCATAACCGGCTACGACGGCATTGTTTATCACTACAGAAAGGCAAACACCGGAGTCAACGACTCGATAACCGCCACCATCACCGAAAAAAAGGTCAGCGACTACATTTTATCGCACAACCTGATATTAAAATCAGCCGCAAACGCATTCTTAAAAGAATACCCCGAATACGAAACATTCGAGCAGGCGGTAAAAGAAAACGCAAGCATAAATTTTTATGTCAATGAATTTTTCCGCAAAGAAATCTCCATTCTTTATAATCAGTTTTATAAAAAATTCTGGTCATTGGACGAAAACACCATAAAAAGACTGGTTGATGAAATTCAGAATATAAACAAAAAAATCAACCTTCGCAGATATAATCAGATACTTAACAGCTACTATGAACTCCCCCTGAGCCTTTACAGGACTCACAGCGAAGCGCTCGGCAGCTTCAGTGTCACCGCTGTGCTTTTCGGCGGCGCCGACAACGACGACGGTGATTTTATCGATTGCCTGTTAAGCCTGTGCGGACAGGATTTTGTTCCGCTCAGGATTGTTCTGCCCGAAAGCGCTAGAGAACTTGTTGAAAGCCGCGGCATTTTTGCCGCAAACATCTTTTACATCGACGCCGACGACACTAATTCTCTTTTCAAAAAGTCGCTTGAAGCGGCGCAAACGCCGTATATGCTGTTCTGTCACAAAAAGCTGCGGTACAACATAAACGCCGTAACAAAGATGTTTAAATTTCTGAATAAATCCCACTTTGATTTCATCACAAATCTTATCCATATAGAAAAAGCAGGCGAATTTGTGCCTGTAGACCTGCAAAGAAAAGCGTTTGATTATTACTGCCACGGATACGCTTACAAGGACGACGCTTTGTTCGACAGCATATATGCAAACAAGCTTTTTAAGACAGAATTCCTTAACAAGATAAAATTCGGTGAATTCCCGAGCATTTCCGAAGCGCTCGAGGCTGCGTATACGCACGGCTATTATAAGGCGGACACCAAATGCAATATTGTTTACGCGGACTATGAAATACGCTTTGCAAAAGATTTGCTTAAGCATTCTGCCGATAAGTTTATAAGAAGCTATGTGTTCGACGAGCCGATAACGCTTGAAAGCAAATCCATTCAGAACAATGTCAAAGACGTATCCCAAAAGCTTTTATTCAACCCCAAGAAAAAGACCTTGAAGGGCAGATTTGCAAAGCTTGTTATGAAGCTTATCCGCAAGCTGTCAGTCAAGGATCGCGTGTTTTTCCTGAATATCCGCAAGGATGACGAGCTTGAGGGCAACGCGAAGGCATTGGAGCCTTATATAAAGGGCAAAAAAATCATCTGCTCAAAGCGCCTGCCGCACGGGTCGTTTTACAAGCTTAAAATGTACTACTACACCTTCACCAGCAAAGTTATAATTTGTGACGATTACAATCGGTATCTGCGGGTATTTCCGTTGAAGCCTGAGCAGCGCGTCATACAGCTTTGGCACGCCTGCGGAGCGTTTAAAAAATTTGGCTTAAACGGAACTACTCTTTCAAAAAAGATCGACCTTGCTACTCACGTTCAGTACAATGTCGTCTGCACAAGCTCTGAATTTATCCGCCCGATATACGCGCAGTCGTTCGGGATAAGCCCCGCCAAGGTAAAAGCGCTGGGAAGCCCAAGAACCGACAAGTTTTTCGACCAAAACTATATTAAGAAAACATCGGATAAAATTTACTCCGCGCGCCCGGAATTTCGCGGCAAAGAAATAATCCTGTACGCGCCGACCTTCCGCGATAAGGTTCCCGGTCGCGACAGAAGCTGTTTCATCCCTGAGCTTGACTTTAACAAGCTTTCAAAGGCGCTTTCGGGCAATCAGATTTTTATAATCTGCCCTCATCCGCTTATGAAAAATAAAATTGTCGAAAAGAAGTTTAAAAATATATTTGTGGTAAGGGATTTTTCCACTAACGACATGATGCTCATATCAGATGTGATGATAACCGATTATTCGTCAGTTATATTCGAATACGCGCTTTTGAAAAAGCCGATTGCGTTTTTCTGCTACGATCTAAATAAATACGACCGGGGCTTTTACCTTGACTACAAAAGCGATCTGCCGGGCAGCCTTTTGACCAATCAAGCAGAGCTTTTCAGCTTTTTGCAAAGCCCGGACCACCTGCAAACAGGAGCGAATTTCAACTTGTTCTGCGAAAAATATATGTCCGCATGCGACGGCAAAAGCTGCGAGCGGATAGCAAAACTCATAAACGACTATATCGGTTAAAAAGGAGGGGCGTATATATGCCGAACAACACAATAACCTTTATCAGTTCAAACGGCAGAGGTCTGACCAAGAATTTAAATCTGATTCGCCGCTCTTTTCAAGATAAAGGCTTTAAATTTGAATACTATTTAAAAAACATAAAAAAATCACGAACCGTCGAACTGTTAAAAGCCTACAACACTCTGACAAAGGCAAATATCGTCATTCCGTCGTTTGTCGTCGAACAGGAGTACAACCCTCTGAATGAAAAAACGATGTACTCCGATCGGGCAAAAATAGCCAAGCGCGCCGAAAACATCGTTTGCTGCGACAATTCGCTGCCAAAGTCCGATGATTTTTTCAACGGCTCAAACAGCAGCCGAACTCTGATTTTAGAGCCGTACAACTATTTTTTTCGTTCTGTGCTTGAGCATGCATCGTCAAAAGCCATCAGCCCTAATTCGGGGTTTGTTAACTTCAATAAGGTGGTTTCATACACACCGTTTTTAAGCGAGATTGCCGTAAAAGCCTGCCCTATAAAAAACGGAGACTATTACTGCGACGTAAAAATCCCGTTTGCCGAGTCGCTTTGCGACTCTTCTGACAAGGAAATAATACGCAAAAAAGCGGAAGGAATATTTCCCCAGATATCAGAAAAAAAAGTGCTATCGATTATTACAACGGGAACAAAGCAAAAAGGAACGGACACAAAATTTTTCGATTTGAATGTTCACAAGCTGTGTAAGGACATCCCCGACGACTGGATAATTGTCACCAACAATCCCGTTATCGGCGATATGACTTCTCGTCTTGACGTCAGCTATATAAACAAGATAGTCGAGATAGAGTCTTCAGCAATGCTGTTTGCAGATATACTGTATTTTTCAGAGATCCTGCTTACCGATTCTCCCTCATATTCATGTGTTTTCGCATCGACAAAAAATCCGTTTTACATCATCAATTTCGACGAATCGCCGTTCACCGAGTTTATGAAGCAGTTTTATCCATCGTTGTTCGTTGCCGAATTAAACGATATTCCCAAGCTTATAAGCAACTCAGGGCTTTCGGAATCGCATCTGGATTTTATCGATAAATTCGCACCGCGCACTCAAAGCGGACGTGATTTAACCGAGATTATCTGCCCGAACGAGTAAATACCCGCCTCATACGCTGTTATTAAGACTGCGTTAAAATATTACGGCAGCTAAAAAGCCAATCGTGCGTTTACCACACCGATTGGCTTTTTATAATATCCGTCTATCCGCTATTCTCCGAGGTTTTCCTGCCTCGCGGCACTATTTGCCGCCATAGCCTCGTTGTTCATGGTCATTTCAAGATACTGCTGGCGGGTTATAAGTACCTGACGCGGTTTGCTTCCCTCGGACGGTCCGACAATACCCTTTTCCTCAAGTATGTCGATAAGCCGCCCTGCTCGCGCATATCCCAGTCTCAGCCGCCTTTGCAAAAACGACGTCGACGCCTGACCCGCGTCGAGTATGCACTCGATCGCGGCGGGCAGCATCTCGTCCTCTTGCTCAAGCCCGCCTGAGCCTGTATCCTGCTGCCCTTTTTCGGGCACAGCCTGCTTATCTATTTCTTCGATTATCTGCTCGTCGTACGTTACCGACTGATTATTCTTAATAAAATCGACTACCTGTTCTACCTCTTTATCTGTAACAAAACAGCCCTGTATGCGCTTGGGCTTGGGATACCCGACCGGACTGAACAGCATGTCTCCCCGCCCTAGCAGCTTTTCCGCGCCGGAGCTGTCGAGAATCGTCCTTGAATCCACCTGCGACGACACCGCGAACGCGACCCTGCTCGGAATATTCGCTTTGATAACTCCTGTGATAACGTCGACCGACGGGCGCTGAGTGGCGATAACAAGGTGCATGCCCGCCGCGCGCGCCATCTGCGCCAAACGGCATATAGCGTCCTCAACCTCTTTCGGAGCAGCCATCATAAGGTCGGAAAGCTCATCGATAATAATAACTATCTGCGGCATCCTCTGAAGTTCGGGATTTGCTCTTGCAAGCTCGTTAAAGCCTTTTAGATCCCTGACCGAATTATCCGCAAAAATTTTGTAACGCTTGAGCATTTCCGTAACCGCCCAATTGAGCGCTCCCGCCGCCTTTCGCGGGTCGGTGACCACAGGAATCAAAAGGTGCGGTATGCCGTTGTAAACGCCCAGCTCAACCACCTTGGGGTCGACCATTAAAAGCTTAACGTCCTCCGGCGAGGATTTATACAAAAGACTGATTATAAACGAATTTATGCACACCGATTTTCCCGCTCCCGTTGCGCCGGCAATCAAAAGGTGCGGCATTTTTGCAAGATCGGCAACGCAGATATTGCCGCTGATATCCTTTCCGAGCGACACGGTCAGATTGCCCGCCGAGCCTTCAAACTCACGCGAATCGATAATGTCGCGTATCGTAACGACCGTCTGTGCTTTGTTCGGAACCTCGATACCGACATACGGCTTATTCGGTATCGGAGCTTCTATTCTGACTCCCGCAGCAGCGAGGTTAAGCGCGATATCGTCTGCAAGATTTGTTATTTTGCTGATTTTCACCCCTGCGGACGGCTGAAGCTCGTACCTCGTCACCGCAGGGCCGCGGCAGACGTTAACGATTTTTGCCTTGACCCCAAAGCTTTCCAGCGTGCTTACAAGCTTGTTCGCGTTTTGCTTCAATTCCCGGCTTGCGTCCACATTGCCGCCTGACGACTGCTTTAACAGCGACAATGGAGGACGTGCGTAATTGACCGCGTCTGAATCATCGGAAAGCTTTGACTGACTGTTTTCGTCGACTTTCTCTTTGATTTCGGCTACCTCGCGCGAAATATCCGCCTTTTGTTCCGGCGGTATCGGTAAAACTGCGGGCTCGGGTTTCACATCGCCAATAAGCTCATCAGTTTGGCGGCGCGAAGATTTATTTTCCTCCTCAATAAGCTTTCTCAGCTTTTTAGAGGACTTTGTGCGCCCGCGCTTTGCTTCATCATCATCCAACGGAATATCTATTGAGCTTTCGGAATACACGGGATGCTCGGGAAGCGGCTTAGCGTCGGGGCCCAAGTCTACGTCGATATCAAACCGCGCCTGTTTTTTTTCAACTCTCTGAGCATAATTTTCGCTGATTTTTTTATACGGCTTCGCAATACCGCTGAAAACACCCTTCAAAGTGCTTCCGGTCAAAATCATGGTGAACAAAAAAATCAGCAGAACGATTATGATCTTAGCGCCCGTTTCACCGCATCCTGCGGTGAGCGGCCAGCCGATAAGCCCCCCTATCAGTCCGCCGCCGCGAAACTCAACTCCGTCGTTGTACAAGGCGGATATCTGAGAAAAAAAGCCGCTTTCGGAAAACCTGCTTGTAAAAACCTGCGCCGCCGAACAGATAAGCGCAACAAGCACTCCCGCCTGCCACAGCTTGTGTTTTATAGAGCCGATGGTCTTTTCGAGCGTATACATTATAGCTATGTAAATTATCGCAATCGGAAGCGCCGCCGCCAGCACGCCGAACGTTCCGAACATCAGCTTGTGTAAAAAATTCCACACAGACTGCCCGGGCACAATTACGACTGCAAATAAAAACACGCCCAGAACGAACAGTATGACCGCCCAAAGCTGCTGCCTGCCCTTTCCATAGCTTTCGGCGTATTCCTCCTGCTTTGCACCGATGCTTTTGGCGCTCGTTTGCTTTTTAGGCCGCCCCACCGGACGTTTTGATTTCGACGCCTGTTTTTTCTTAGCTGCCATTAAATTACTCCATTCTATGTACTCCGCGCTCTAATGCGCGGCTTTAATCGTCACACTGAATCAGTAATAATAAAAGTATTAATGTTGCTGACCCACTATATATTTTATTATTGTTTTTATGTTTTGTCAATTGAACCGAGCCACCTATAAAGTATCAGCCAAGAACGCTTCCGGGTGAAAACCCGGGATTCAGATAATCAGCGGGATCGGTTGAGATAAGACGGCTTATCACAAATCCGTTTTCACCTTTTTCCCCCTCGAAGATCCTGCCGTCTTTTATCTTCAGCTCGGGCTGCTGAATTTTCAAATCCAGCATGACCTCGTCCGCCGCCACAACAGTATAAAGCAGCATAGCTTAACCTCCTGTTTCCAGATTTTGTTTACTTTCTTCCTTTTTGCTTTCGTCATTTTTCTCGATAAATCCGTTAAGGCACTCCAAAGCGTCCGACAGGCTTCCCAGATTGTCTATCAATCCCAGCTTTACGGCGTCCTCGCCGTTTACGACCGTTCCCATATCCATCGCAAGCTCGCCTGTTTTAAGCATAAGTCTGCGTATTGTATCCTCGTCCGTGTTGGAGTTGCTCACGATGAATTTCACAATCCTGTCCTGCATTTTATCAAAGTAGGAAAGCGTCTGCGGAACGCCCAAAACAAGCCCACTCATCCTCACAGGATGAAGAGTCATTGTGGCGGACGGCACGATAAACGATTTTTTCGCGGATACCGCAAGCGGCACGCCGATGGAATGACCGCCGCCCAAAACGAGTGATACCGTGGGCTTTTTCATGCCTGCTATCATCTCCGCTATCGCAAGCCCCGCTTCAACGTCTCCGCCGACTGTGTTGAGCATAATGAGCAAGCCCTTGATTTCAGGATCCTGCTCGACCGCCACAAGTTGCGGCATGATATGCTCGTATTTTGTGGTTTTGTTCTGCGGAGGCAGGATATAATGCCCCTCTATCTGACCGATAATGTTGATACAGTGGATAAGATGCTTCCCCTTCGCGGTGACCGAGCCTGTTTGGATTATCTCCTCGCGGTCCTCGTGCTCCTCCTGCGTTTGGGAGTCGTCTCTTTCGCCGGAATCTATTTCTACAACGTCCTTGCCGTGCTTTTCTTTTTTCATTTTTTAAACGTTCCTCCTTTAAAAAACAAGATACTTAGAAGAAAGCTGCAATTAAAGCTCTGTTTTAAAATTTTTTTAGCTTGCTTGTCTTTCCTCGCGCCTTTGCTGCTTTTAGTTTTGCCTTTATTCACAAATTCTATACTCCGAGTTTATTGACAATAACGGTAATATACTATAAAATAAAGGTTGTTAAATATATATCAAATGATAAAAATTAATGAGTAAGGAGTCTGAAAAATGGGTTTAACTATTGCTGAAAAAATTTTAAAAAACCACATTGTCGACGGTGAAGCGGTTAAAGGCTCTGAAGTCGGGGTGAAAATCGACCAGACCTTAACTCAGGACGCAACGGGAACAATGGCTTATCTTGAATTTGAGGCCATGGGAGTTCCGCGCGTTAAGACCGAACGCAGTGTGGCATACATCGACCACAACACCCTGCAATCGGGCTTTGAAAACGCGGACGACCACCGCTTTATCGGCTCGGTCGCCAAAAAGCACGGAATATATTTTTCCCGCCCCGGCAACGGTATCTGCCATCAGGTTCATCTTGAAAGATTTGCAATTCCCGGCAAAACACTGATCGGATCGGACAGCCACACTCCCACCGCAGGAGGAATCGGTATGTTCGCTTGCGGCGCGGGCGGACTGGACGTCGCCGTTGCAATGGGCGGCGGAGCATACTATATCACCATGCCCAAAATGGTTCGCGTAAACCTGACGGGCAAGCTGCGCGACTGGGTTTCCGCCAAAGACGTTATTCTCGAAGTTCTTCGCATACTCACCGTTAAAGGCGGCGTGGGAAAGGTCATTGAATACGGCGGCGAGGGCGTTAAAACCCTTTCCGTTCCCGAAAGAGCCACAATAACCAACATGGGAGCGGAGCTCGGGGCTACGACCTCGATATTCCCGTCCGACGAAGTAACACTTGAATTTATGCGCGCTCAGGGTCGCGAACAGGACTGGATGGAGCTTTCGGCGGACGCAGACGCAGTTTACGACGAAACATATACGATTGATTTAAGCGCGCTTTCGCCCATGGCGGCATGTCCGCACTCGCCCGACAACGTTAAGACAATAGACGAAATCGGAAACATCGAAATCGACCAGGTATGCATAGGCTCGTGCACCAACTCGTCGCTTTCCGACCTTATGAAGGTGGCTTCTATACTCGAAGGCAAAACCGTCCATCCCGACGTAAGCCTCGCGATCGCACCCGGCTCAAAGCAGGTGTTCAACATGATGGCAAAATCGGGCGCGCTGTCCGTTTTGATAGACGCGGGCGCAAGAATCCTCGAATCAGCGTGCGGTCCGTGTATCGGCATGGGTCAGTCGCCGAACTCCAAGGGCATTTCCTTAAGAACATTTAACCGCAACTTCGAAGGCCGCTCGGGTACGCGCGACGCGGGTATTTATCTTGTAAGCCCCGAGGTCGCCGCCGTTTCGGCTATCACAGGCGTTTTAACCGACCCGACAAAGGTTTTAAACGAAATGCCCGAATTTGAAATGCCCGAAAAATTCATCATCAACGACAATATGATTGTTCCCCCCGCCGCTCCCGAGGATGCGGACGAGGTCGCCGTTTTGCGCGGTCCGAACATCAAGCCGTTTCCGAAAACCGAGCCGCTTGACAAAACCATCAAGGCGGACTGCGTTTTAAAAGTGGGCGACAATATCACAACCGACCATATTATGCCCGCGGGCGCAAAAATTCTCCCCTATCGTTCGAACATACCTTATCTTTCCAAGTTCTGCTTTGCCGTCTGCGACGAAACGTTTTCCGAACGGGCAAAACAGGCGGGAGAAAGCTTTATCGTCGGCGGAATAAACTACGGTCAGGGCTCTTCAAGAGAGCATGCGGCACTCGTTCCGCTGTATCTGGGCGTTAAAGCCGTTATAACCAAAAGCTTTGCACGAATCCACCGCAGCAATCTTATCAACGCCGGAATACTTCCGCTTACATTCAAAAACGAAGCTGATTACGACAAAATCGACCTGGGCGACGAGCTCGCACTCGAAAATATCCGCGAAACCATAGAAAACGACGGCGAGGTAGTTTTAAAAAACCTCACCAAGGATACCGAAATCCCGCTCGAATGCGAGCTTTCCGGCAGAAGCAAGGATATCATTCTCGCGGGCGGACTGTTAAACTACACCAAAGAGCAGGCTTCAAAATAAATCAAAGCAGAAAGGAATGAGTGCAAATGGCAGATAAAATTAAAATGACCACTCCGCTTGTTGAAATGGACGGAGACGAAATGACCCGAATCATATGGAAGATGATAAAAGACATACTTCTTGACCCGTATATCGACTTGAAAACCGAGTATTACGATCTCGGATTAAAGCATCGCGAGGATACCCGCGACCAAGTTACCTTCGATTCGGCGGAAGCCACAAAAAAATACGGCGTTGCAGTTAAATGCGCCACAATCACCCCCAATGCTGACAGAGTGAAGGAATACAATCTCACCGAGATGTGGAAAAGCCCCAACGGAACCATCCGCGCAATACTCGACGGCACTGTTTTCAGAACGCCCATAATAGTAAACGGCATAACGCCGTTTGTCTCAAGCTGGAAAAAGCCGATAACAATAGCAAGGCACGCCTACGGCGACGTTTACAAAAATGTGGAAATGCGCGTTAAGTCAGGCAGCAGGGCAGAGCTCGTTGTCACCGATGAAAACGGAAACGAAACAAGAGAGCTTATCCACGAATACAAGTGCGACGGCGTTTTGCAGGGGCTTCACAATCTTGACGACAGCATTAAAAGCTTCGCGCGCGCCTGCTTTAACTACGCGCTCGACTTAAAGCAGGACATCTGGTTCGCCACCAAAGACACGATTTCCAAAAAATACGACCATACTTTTAAGGACGTCTTTGCTGAAATTTACGAAACCGAATACAAGAAAAAATTTGAAGCCGCCGGAATCGAATATTTCTATACCCTGATCGACGACGCGGTGGCCCGGGTGATCCGCTCAAAGGGGGGCTTTATCTGGGCCTGCAAGAACTATG
>CAZHWR010000012.1:0-45728 GCA_964536085.1 uncultured Oscillospiraceae bacterium | reverse complement strand
GCGCGCCCGAGGGGATTCTGAACCCACTTGACGCGCCGCGTCAAGTCAAGTTTGCTCTGTCCTCCGTTTCCTTTCGGACATCTCCGCACACCTTGACTATTTGTTCTCTATTCTCTTTCCTGCAAACTTATCGGAGCTTCTCACCCCCCTACGGACTTCAAAAATAAAAGCGCCCTTCCGGGCGCTCTCTTTTTGGCGCGCCCGAGGGGATTCGAACCTCCGACCTACCGCTTAGGAGGCGGTCGCTCTATCCTACTGAGCTACGGGCGCATAATATAATGTGGTATATTCAAAAACAGTAATGCTATTATACAATAATTGCTTTTAAATTGCAATCCTTTATTGCTTTTTGTCTATTGATTTACGATTGTTTATTTGCTATACTTGTCTCACGATAATAATTGAAAGTAAGGTGCGCCTTATTGCAGTTTGTTAAAGATTCATGGTGGCGCAGGCATTTTTCCTCACCAACCAGAGTAATAGTTTTTAGCTTTTTGGCGGTCATCATTGTCGGCAGCATTTTGCTGTCGACGCCGCTTTGCTCAAAAAACGGAGCATTCACCTCGCCGGTGGACGCTATATTCACCGCCACATCGGCTACCTGCGTTACGGGACTTATAGTGGTGGACACATACAGCCACTGGAATCTGTTCGGTCAGATAATAATCCTTGCGATGATTCAGATTGGCGGCATCGGGCTTGTTACGCTCACCGCGTTTTTCAACCGCGCCATCGGGCGCAAAATGGGCGTTAGAAATCTTGTTGTTGCGAAAGAATCAATGATCGCCGAGGACCTCTTCGAAACAAGTCAGCTCATGCAGATGATTGTAAGATTCACTTTCGGCTGTGAAGCAGTCGGAGCCGCTTTACTGTGCATCGCGTTTATTCCCAGACTCGGCTTTGCACAAGGGCTGTGGACCTCGGTATTTCTTGCTGTCTCGTCATTTTGCAACGCGGGCTTTGATATCCTCGGTTTTAACGGTGAATTTTCAAGTCTGACCGCATATTCCGGCGACCCGCTCGTTCTTATTACTATCATGGCGCTTATCGTGTTCGGCGGCATGGGCTTTATCGTTTGGTTCAATTTATACAGCTTCAGGAAAAAAAAGAAGCTGATGCTCCACACAAAACTCGTTCTTATTATGACGGCAATCATGCTGGTGATAGGCTTTGCGGCATTTGCCGCGATAGAATGGAACAACCCCCAAACCCTCGGACGCTTTAACACGGGTGATAAGCTTTTAAACGCCATGTTCCAGTCGGTATCTCTGCGAACGGCAGGATTCAACACAATCAATTTCCATGGCGCAAATGATGTAACAAAGCTGATATCCATGTTCCTGATGTTCGTAGGCGCCGCCCCCGGATCGACCGCGGGAGGACTTAAAATCACAACGTTTGCTGTGCTGGTCATGACGGTAATATGCGTTATCCGCGGAGACGACGATACTTATATAGCAGGTCGCCGGGTCGCAAAGACAACAGTGTATAAAGCGCTTGCGGTTTTGTCAACCATGCTTTTGCTTGTGATTGTCGCGACAGGCGTAATCTATTACACAAGCAAATTCCACGATTTAAAGCTTATCGACAGCGCGTTTGAAGCGGTATCTGCCATAGGCACCGTCGGAGTGAGTTCAGGGGCTACGGCCGTGGGCAATTTTTATTCGCGCACCGCGCTTATTCTGATGATGTTTGTCGGCCGCGTGGGTCCTGTATCGCTCGCTCTTTCGCTTGCTATGCGGCAGGAAAAAAAGCGCAAAAACCAAGTGGTACCCGAGGCAAAAATCGTTATAGGATAAATTAAGCCTGAAAGTAAAACCGCGCACCGTATTTTGTGCGCGGTTTTTAACATTCAAAGCGCCATACAGTTTAAACGCGGGCAAAAAATAAACGCGCGCCCCGCAGAGCGAAGCGCGCGAATTTATTGCGGGCTTTGCCCGCTGGTCGAAGTGCGGAGACTCGAACTCCGTGCCTCTTGGTCCCAAACCAAGCGCTCTACCGGATGAGCTACACCTCGGATAATTTTATCAGGCGCTTTGCAAAACGATAAGCAAAGCGCCCTACTATAATAATATAGTCCGCGCGATTTGTCAAATGCTTTACTTCACAACAAGCCGTGTGCTTGACAAAACCGCACATATAAAATAGAATTATAAGGATAGGCAGTATAACTTTAAAACAACTGAAAACAAATATATAATATTTTTGAAGGGATGTTTATATATAATGAAACTGACAGGCGCGCAGATTTTGGCTGAATGTCTGCTTGAACAAGGGGTCGACACGGTGTTCGGATATCCGGGAGGCTCTGTTTTAAATATATACGACGCACTTTACGAATACTCCGACCGTATTCATCACGTGCTTACGGCGCACGAGCAGGGCGCATGCCACGCGGCGGACGGATACGCAAGAGCCAGCGGCAAAACCGGCGTTGTCATCGCGACTTCCGGTCCCGGAGCGACAAACCTCGTAACCGGTATCGCAACTGCGAATATGGACTCTGTCCCGCTCGTTGCGATAACGGGAAACGTCGGATGCAGCCTTTTGGGACTCGACAGCTTTCAGGAGGTCGACATAACGGGAATCACTATGCCCATAACAAAGCACAATTTTATCGTTAAAGACATTACTAAGCTCGCCGATACAATCAGAGAAGCGTTTTACATAGCCCAGAGCGGGCGCAAGGGTCCCGTTCTGATCGATATTCCCAAGGACGTTACCGCGCTCACCGCGGAATATACCCCGCAGACCCCGGCGGCTCCCGAAACGGAGATTTTCCGTTCTACCGACGCTGATATAGACGAAATCGTCGGCGTTATAGAAAATTCGCAAAGGCCGTTTGTTTATTCGGGCGGCGGCGTAATCGCGTCCGAAGCTCAAAAGGAGCTAAAAGAGTTCGTCACGCTGTGCGACGCGCCTGTTTCATCGTCTTTAATGGGCATCGGCGGATACGACAACACCGATGAAAGATTTATCGGGCTTTTGGGCATGCACGGCACCGTCACAAGCTCATACGCCGTCACCGAATGCGATTTGTTTGTCGGCATAGGAACGCGGTTTTCCGACAGGGTTATCTGCGATATTAAAAGCTTTGCCCCGAACGCGAAAATTCTTCACATTGATATCGACGCGGCGGAGGTCAATAAAAACATCAAGGTCGATTACCAGCTAATAGGCGACGCACGGCTTGTTTTGTCAAAGCTCAACGCTAAGCTTAAAAAGCAGAATCATTCAGCTTGGATGAACGATATTTACGACCACAAAAAGAAATATCCGCTTTTGCAGACTGCCGAAAACGGACTTCTTACCCCGCAGTGCATACTTGAAAAGCTGGACGAGCTGACAAACGGCGAAGCCGTAATTACCACCGAGGTAGGTCAGCACCAGATGTGGGCGGCGCAGTTTTACAACACAAAACAGCCCCGTACATTTATATCCTCCGGCGGCTTGGGAACGATGGGCTACGGACTCGGAGCTTCGCTCGGAGCGCAGGTCGCGCGCCCGGACAAGAAGGTTATCAACATCGCGGGGGACGGCAGCTTTCACATGAACTGCAACGAGCTTGTCACCGCGTACAAGCACAATATCCCGATAGTCGAGCTTTTGTTTGACAACAACGTTTTGGGAATGGTACGCCAGTGGCAAAGGCTGTTTTACGGCAAACGTTTTTCCCAGACCACGCTCGACAGAAATACCGATTACGAAATGCTCGCAAGGGCGTACGGCTTAAAGGCGTACACAATCAAAACGCCCGAGGACGTTGAACCTGTGTTAAAAGAAGCGCTCGCGCAGGATACCCCGGTGCTTGTTCACTGCATTATCGACAAGGACATAAACGTTCTTCCGATGGTACCCGCGGGCGGCGCGATAGACAAGCCGATACTCGATATTAAAATTGACGATTAAGGAGGAGCCGATATGAGCAATATGGAACAAACGCATGTGCTTTCGGTGCTTGTGACCGACAACAGCGGCGTGCTGGTAAGAATAGCGGGGCTTTTTTCCCGCCGCGGATATTCGATTCAGAGCATAATCGCCGCCTCCACTGAAACCGAGGGGATTTCGAGAATGACCATCGTCGTAAACGGCGACGAAAACACCCTTGAACAGATCGAAAAACAGCTTTCAAAACTGATAGAGGTAAGAGACGTTAAGGTACTGGCTCCCGAAAAATCAGTAAGACGAGAGCACGTTTTGGTAAAAGCGGGCTGCTCCGAGGAATCGAGAAATGGCCTTATCGACCTTGCCAATCTGTTCAAGGCAAAGGTCGTCGACGTCGGCGAGGACAATCTCATGCTGGAATTAACGGGCGAGCCCGGCAGTGTCGACGCTTTTATCCGACTTGCGCGCCCGTACGGCATCAAAAAGCTCGTAAAAACTGGAATCACAGCGCTGGAAAGAGGATAAAGCTTGAAAACAAAGTTTTCAAGCTTGTTGAGTTTTCCTTTTCGCGCCAAAAAGCACGGGCGCGAAATTCGCTTCGCGAACCGCAAAACTCACAGCGCAGGGCGGCTTTTGCTAAGCACAACGCAAAATTTCGCCGCCGCAAGCAACGCTTGCGGTCTAACCAAGATCCCTGCTAAGGATAACTCACCTGTAGAATAGGGGATACATAAGGGCACCCCCTTATGTCGGCTTTCTTTGTTACTTTCTTTTCCGATAAAAGAAATTAAGAGAAAAGCTCCACAATAACAGAAAATTCTCTTTAATAAAGGATTCTTCAAAATTCTCAGCAGGGCGATTCTTGCTAAGCGCAACGCAGAAATCCCGTCGCCGCAAGCGCAGCTTGCGGTCTAACTGCGAAGCCTGCTAAGGATAGCTTGACTGTAGAATCGGGGATACATAAGGGCACCCCCTTATGTCGGCTTTCTTTGTTACTTTCTTTTCCGATAAAAGAAAGTAAGAGAAAAACTCCGCAATAACAGAAAATTTCTATTTAATAAGGTATTCTTTAGAAAAAATATTTTCTCGCTACTATTCAGAAAGGATTGATATATTATGGGAATGACTATGACGCAGAAGATTTTGGCGGCTCACGCGGGCGAACAAAAAGTAACCGCAGGGCAGCTTATCAGAGCAAAGCTGGACATGGTGCTCGGGAACGACATCACTTCTCCGGTCGCTATAAACGAATTTAACAAGGCGGGCTTCGACAGCGTTTTTGACAAAAACAAAATTTCGCTTGTAATGGATCACTTTACCCCTAACAAGGATATAAAAGCGGCGGCGCAGTGCAAGCAGTGCCGCGAATTTGCAGGGAAAATGGATATCGTAAATTATTTTGACGTGGGCGACATGGGAATCGAACACGCGCTTTTGCCCGAAAAGGGTATTGTCGCGGCGGGCGATGTTATCATCGGCGCAGATTCGCACACCTGCACTTACGGCGCACTCGGCGCATTTTCCACGGGCGTCGGCTCGACGGATATGGCTGCGGGCATGGCAACAGGCGAGGCGTGGTTTAAAGTCCCTGCGGCGATAAAATTCAACATAACGGGCAAACCGAACAAATACGTCAGCGGAAAGGACGTTATCCTGCATATCATCGGCATGATAGGCGTTGACGGCGCGCTTTATAAATCCATGGAATTTTCGGGCACGGGGCTTAAAAACCTCTCGATGGACGACAGGCTCTGCATGGCCAACATGGCGATTGAGGCGGGCGCGAAAAACGGCATATTCGCTGTTGACGAGGTCACAAAGGAATATATGGAAGGGCGCGTAAACCGCGAATACAAGGTGTTCGAAGCGGATGATGACGCCGAATACGAGGCGGTGTACGACATTGATCTGTCGCAGATAAAATCAACGGTTGCTTTCCCTCATCTTCCCGAGAACACAAAGACCATCGACGAGGTCGGCGACGTTAAAATAGATCAGGTCGTCATCGGCTCGTGTACAAACGGAAGGCTTGAGGACCTGCAGACAGCGGCGGAAATTTTAAAGGGCAAAAAAGTTGCAAAGCATGTCCGCGCGATAATCATCCCCGCAACCCAGAAGATATATCTTGAAGCAATGAAACGCGGATGGCTCGAAATATTCATAAACGCGGGTTGCGTTGTCAGCACGCCCACCTGCGGACCGTGCCTGGGCGGACACATGGGAATACTCGCCGCAGGCGAGCGCGCGGTTTCCACCTCGAACAGAAACTTTGTCGGACGCATGGGGCACCCCGAAAGCGAGGTCTATCTCGCAAGCCCCGCAATCGCGGCGGCGAGCGCGGTAACGGGCAAAATCAGCGACGTTTCCGAGGTACTGTAAAAAAATTGAAAGGACGAAAATAATATGAACGCACACGGCTTTGTACATAAATACGGCGACAACGTCGACACCGACGTTATCATCCCCGCAAGATATTTGAACACCTCCGACCACGCTGAGCTTGCGTCGCACTGCATGGAGGACATCGACTCAGACTTTGTTAAAAACGTAAAAGCGGGGGACATTATCGTTGCTAAAAGCAACTTCGGCTGCGGCTCCTCGCGCGAGCACGCTCCGATAGCGATTAAGGCGAGCGGCGTGTCCTGCGTTATAGCGGACACCTTTGCGCGCATCTTTTACCGCAACGCGATTAACATCGGGCTCGCGATACTCGAATGCCCCGAGGCGAGCGAAAAAATAAACGACGGCGACGAACTGAAAATCGACTTTGACACGGGAATAATCGAAAACGTGACCAAAAACGAAAGCTATAAGGCTCAGCCGTTCCCCGAATTTATAAAGAAAATCATCAACAAAAACGGGCTGTTGAACTCGTTAAAATAGGGTGTTAAAATGAACAAGACGGTAAAAATCATCACGCTGATAATCGACATTATCATTATGCTTGCGGTAAATTCGCTTAAAACAGCGTTTGCACAGTCGGTCGGCATAACGCTTGCGATATACGCCGTGCTGATAGTGCTTGGCATAATCGCCGTAGCCATGGTGATGAGCCTGATACGCCCCGAACAAACCAAGGAGGATACTCATATGAACAAGACAATAGCCGTTGTAAAAGGCGACGGTATCGGTCCCGAAATCGTCGACGAGGCGATAAAGGCGCTCGACAAAATCGCCGAAAAGTACGGACACAAATTTGAATACAAGCAGGTTACCGCCGGCGGCTGCGCTATCGACCGCTACGGCGAACCTCTTCCGCAGGAATCTATCGACGCATGCTGCTGCTCGGACAGCGTTTTGCTGGGCGCTGTCGGCGGTCCCAAGTGGGACACGCTCGAGGGCTCTAAGCGCCCCGAAAAAGCGCTTTTGGGACTGCGCGGCGCACTCGGGCTGTTTGCAAACATACGCCCGTCGCACCTCAACCCCGCGCTTGCCGGCGCCTGCCCTCTCAAAGACGAGATAGTCGGGGACGGTATAGATTTAGTCGTTGTGCGCGAGCTCATAGGCGGCGCGTATTTCGGCAAGCGTGATATCATCGAAAAAGACGGCGAAAAGGCGGCTTACGACACCACGATGTACAGCGTGAGCGAGGTTGAACGAGTTGCAAGAGTCGCGTTTGACATGGCGAGAAAACGCCGCAAAAAGGTAACGAGCGTCGACAAGGCGAACGTTTTGGAAAGCTCGCGTCTGTGGCGGGAGGTAGTCGAGCGCGTTGCAAAGGACTATCCCGACGTTGAATTTTCCAACATGCTGGTCGACAACTGCGCCATGCAGCTTGTAAGGAACCCCTCGCAGTTTGACGTTATCGTGACCGAAAACCTGTTCGGCGATATCCTGACCGACGAGGCGAGCATGATAACCGGCTCTATCGGAATGATACCCTCCGCTTCGCTTTCTTCCGGAAAGCTCGGAATGTACGAGCCGATTCACGGCTCCGCACCCGATATCGCAGGGCAAGACAAGGCGAATCCGATTGCGACCATCCTTTCGGCGGCGATGATGTTGAGATATTCGTTCGATATGGACAAGGAAGCGGACGATATCGAAGCCGCGGTGCAAAAAGCGCTCAACGACGGCTACCGCACGGGCGACATCATGAGCGACGGCGCAAAGCTCGTCGGCTGCAAGGAAATGGGCGATATCATAGCGCAGAATATATAGCTTTATTAAAAACCGCTTCGGAAAGCTTTCCGAGGCGGTTTTTTACATAAATCCATTTGACTTTCAGCATAATAAAGAATAATATATAAATATAAATTTTTTTGGAGGAATCTATCATGCCTTGGATCATCATCGGTATTATAGCGGTAATCATTATCATATGGTTTGTCGCAGGCTACAACGGCTTTGTCACACTTAAAAACAAGGTGGAGGAAGCGTTTTCCACCATGGACGTGTATCTTAAAAAGCGGTACGACCTTGTTCCGAATCTTGTGGAAACGGTCAAAGGATACGCCTCGCACGAATCAAAAACGCTCGAAAGCGTCGTATCCGCACGCGCGGGAGCTATGGGCGCTAAAACCATCGAGGACAAAATCGCAGGCGAAAACCATTTTCAGGAAACGCTCAAAACGCTGTTCGCGGTCGCGGAAAACTACCCCGATTTAAAGGCGAACCAAAGCTTTCTTGATTTGCAGGATCAGCTGCGCAGACTTGAGGATGAAATCGCAAGCTCAAGAAAGTACTACAACGCGGTCGTCAAGGAGTTTAACACCAAGACCGAAAAATTCCCGAGCAATTTAATCGCGAACATTTTTCATTTCACAAGAAAGCCGATGTTCGAGGTGTCGGACGCAGGTCAGCGCGAGAACGTTCAGGTTAAGTTTTAGCCAACCGTCCGTGTGTTAAGAAAGGTATGTTTATGAGGATTAAAAGCATTTTCAGAGCTTGCGGAGCCATTTTGTCCGCCGCGCTGCTGTCGTTTTCGGCGCTGACATACACGGCTGCCGCGGACGATGATACCGACTATTTTGCGGATAACGGCGGATTTTACACCGAGCGGTATAACGTCACGGTAAACGTCAGCGAGAACAATGTTTTCTCCGTCACCAACGAAATCAAGGTAAATTTTTATCAGAGTAAGCACGGAATTTATTTTTACACGCCCTATAAGGGCGAGGTGACCCGCGTTATCGACGGCGAAACCGTTACAAAAAGGTTCCGGGCACAGATAAAAAACATCGCCGTTAACGGCGGCAATTACGAGACAGATTACTCCGACGGATATCTGGTAGTTCAGATAGGCGACGAGAACAAAACGGTAATCGGGGAGCAGACCTATACGATTTCCTACGACTATATCCTGCCCGACGACGGAATCGACAGCATGGACGATTTTTATTTTAACGTCCTGCCGCAAAACTGGCAGAACACCATTCAAAAAAGCAAAGTAACGGTCAATATGCCGAAGGAATTCGACTCGCAAAACACGTTTTTATATGTCGGCGACAACGCTTATGCTTCGGGTGAAAGCGGCTTTTCGTCAAACGGCAAAACTGTCTCGGCAACGCTTGAAAATGTGCGCCCCGGCGCCGGAGCGACGGTTAGAATCAAGCTGCCCGAGGGATATTTTACGGGCGAAATGACCTACGACGGCTTGATATGGGCTTCGGTTTTACTGCCTGTCGCGGCGGCGTTAATCGTTTTTGTGCTTTATCTTTTGTTCGGGCGCAACAAAAAGATATTCCCGACCGTCGAATTTTATCCGCCGGAGGGCACAACGAGCGCAGAGGTCGGATATATAGTCGACGGCATTATCGACAACAAGGATCTTATTTCTCTGTTGATATATTGGGCGGACAAAGGCTATATCGCGATAGAAACCCGCGACTCGGATGAATTTACACTCACAAGATTAAGAGGTATGCCGTCGGACGCAAACAATTATGAAAGAATGATGTTCGACGGAATTTTCCGCACCGGAACGGTGGTAAAAAGCGAAAAGCTTCAAAATTCGTTTTACAAAACGCTCGCCGAATCAAAAGCAGCGCTTCAAAAATCAATCGAAACCAAAAAGCAAAAGGCGTTTACAACAGCGTCGAGCGTCTGCCGCGCTGTTGCGTGTCTGCTTGCGGGCGCGCCGATGGGAATTTATCTTGCGATTATGGGCTATGTCGCGGCGAGCGACGCTATGCTTTTGGGATTTATCGCGTTTACAATAACCGCGGCTTCCAGCATTTTGTATTCAGTCACCTATCAGGCACGGTTCGGTTTAAAACGGTCGTCGCTTGCAGCGAGGATCGTTGTATGCTATATCGGCTTCTTCGCCGCGATGGCGATAACGGTTTTGGCAGGCGTTTTCGTGTTCGGTCAGCTGGCGTCGCCTCTGCTTATGTGCGCGCTGGCGGTCTTTATAATAAGGCTTTGCGTTATTATGCCTACAAGGACTGAAGAAAGCTATTCAGACCTTGCAAAGATTCTCGGACTGCGCGATTTTATCAAAACAGCGGAGCTCGACAGGATCGAAAAGCTCAGTAAAGAGGACCCGGAATATTTTTACCATGTGCTTCCTTATGCGTATGTTCTCGGTCTTTCAGACTCATGGGCGAAGCAGTTCGAGTCGATAGCCGTGCCGCCGCCGCAGTGGTACTACGGCTATCACGGCAATATGTTCAGCACGATACTGTTTATGAACGCGCTTAACCGCAGCATGTCTTCGGCAAACCGCGCTATGACGTCCGTTCCGCAGAGCAAGGGTTCGGGCGGTTTGGGCGGCTCCGGCTTTGGCGGAGGCTTCTCCGGCGGCGGCTTCGGCGGCGGGGGAGGCGGAAGCTGGTAAACGCTTTCATGCTTTGCCTGAAAGCGTGTCAGGTTTCGGCTGAGCCGAAACCTGCGGCGCAACGGAAATTTCGGGCTTATATATTTGCCTGCAATCATTTTACAATAATAGGGCGGAGTAGGCTTGATTTTAATAAAATACCACTTTCATTTTTAAAGGACGCTTATTACAAAGCGTCCTTTTTTCTTGCGTCCACACGATTTTCCTAAGCTAGTCAGGATTTTTCCCTATGCACAAACAAACCGGGCGGAGTACAGTTGTGCTCCGCCCGGTTTGCGAATTAAGTAAGAATAGAGAAATAAGGATGTTTTTCGACGTTACGCTATGCTGTGTTTTAAAGAAAGCGTAAGCTTGTCGGCAATCATCGCTATAAATTCCGAGTTGGTCGGCTTTCCGCGAACGTTGTGTATCGTATATCCGAAATACTCATTCAGCGTGTCGACATCGCCTCTGTCCCACGCGACCTCGATTGCGTGGCGTATAGCTCTTTCCACACGCGACGGCGTTGTGTTGTACTTTTTGGCAACCGTAGGATATAAAAGCTTTGTGACCGAATTTATCATCTCCTGGTCGCTCATTGCAAGTATTATCGCCTCGCGCAGATAATGATATCCCTTGATATGCGCGGGCACGCCGATTTGATGTATCACTTCGGTCACAAGGATCTCAAGATTTGCGCTTTTTATCGGTGCGGCGCTCGTATTCGCGTTAGCAACGCTCAAAATCCTGTCCGCAAGCGTGTTGTAGTCGTAGGGAGTCATCATTATATAAGACGCGCCCTTGCTCATGACCTCGTTTTTGACAAAGCCTGAATCAAAGCCCGTTGTAATAATAAAAGCAGGAATCGTCTGGCATTCGTTTCTCACTCGCTCCATAACGGCGATGGCGTCCATCACCGGCATATACACCTCCATTACCACAACGTCGGGATTGATCTGTTTGATAAATTCAATTGCGGTGGAGCCGTTTTTTTCACATGTATATACTGTTATCCCCTTAGACGAAAGCGCTTCGATTCCGCCTTTGTCCGTTTGATTATCACAAACTAATACCTTTACTCCGTCTTTTGTCTGAATTTCATTTGTTGTCATTTTTTTCTGCTCCTTTTTATTATTTCGTATATTTTTCGCTGTGCCACTTTTGTATTTTAGCATGATATGACTTATTGCCGCTACAGTAGTCCGATAGTTCACCCATTGCGTTATATTTCCTGTATTTCCGTTGTAACAGTTCACCAAAGATCGTGTCGATAAAAATTATAATTTGCGATTGTCGAATTTTCTGTTATACAACATCTCGTATATTTTGCAGATCAACATCGATATTTAGTTTTAATTCGACATTTATTTCGACTTTTTATACAGTAAATTGTTGACGATTTTTTCCGCCAAAAGCCGCGGGAGAAAACGGACTGTAAACTTTACGAACCGCCTTGTAATCAATTTGGCTGTCGTGATAAAATTATGTGCAATTGCTCACTCTATTATCCTAATAAATGGTATTGTAATCAATATGCTTTTAATTTAATACATTTGCCCACTAATTAATACTGCGCGATAAAACCGGCAAATATATAATTATCTTATACGAATAAAACTTAGAAAGATGATTAATTTATGAGCAAAGAGGTATCATTTAAAAATAGAGATAGATTTATACAGTTGGATATTGCAATTTCTTCATTAAGAAGACTGCGGGGCTTTTCACAGGAAAAGCTTGCCGAAAAATCAAATATAAGCCGCTCTTTGTTAAGCTCTATCGAGGCTCCCGGAATTGCTGCCGGATTCTCTTTAGAAGCGTTCTTTAACATTGCAGATGCTCTTGATATTAATCCGGCAGATTTAATTAAAGCCTCTGCTTTTCCGGATATTATAAATGGTTAAAATTTACTTGCCCGTATCTGTACTGTTATGGAGTGTAACATTGAAGATTTTTTGGAATTTGAACCGCCGAAAGAATAAAAATATACCGATTTTAACGCCTCTCTTTAAAAGGGAGGCGTTTTTATATGAATTAACCGTCCAAAGCCCCGTTTGGGGTATTCACGCAATAATTTGCTGTTAATATGATACTTTTGGTTTTCTTCCAAAATAAAAATACGAGAAAGCTATTCAGCGTACATGTTTTCAATAAAAATCCCGTATCCTCTCTGAGGATCGTTTACAAGCACATGGGTCACCGCACCCACCAGCTTCCCATTTTGTACTATCGGACTGCCGCTCATGCCCTGGACGATACCTCCTGTTTTTTCCAGCAGCTCGGAGTCAGTCACCTTTATTATCATATTTTTGGTTTTGCCCGTGTCGGATATATTCACTTTCTCTATTTCAATATCATATACCTGCGGGGTCGTTCCACTTATAGTAGTGTATATCTGCGCGGCGCCCTCAGTTATTTCCTGCTTTAACGCAACAGGTATCGCCGCATTTAAGCTGGGATTTGAATACAGTGTTCCGAATACCCCCGTTTCATTGTTTTCGGAAATTGTTCCGCTGTCCTTTGATGAGGCGAAGCTTCCTTTAAGCTCGCCCGGGTCGCCCGCGTATCCCTTGACGACGTCGTTTATCACAACCTTTACCACCTGCCCGGTCAAAAGCGGCATTATTTCGCCTGTGTCAACGTCGCATATCGGATGACCGAGCCCTCCGAACTGCGAGGTTTCAGGGTCGTAATATGTTATCGTGCCTATGCCCGCCGAGCTGTCGCGCACCCACAGTCCAACACGCCTCACACCGTTTTGGTCGATCGCAGGCTGAACCTCGACCGTGCTCTTTTCATCATCTCTGCGTATAGTGAACTCAATGGCTCCGGACGAATTTTTGACAATTTTCTCCATGTCCTCATTAGTATACACCGTTTCGCCCCCTGCCGTTAAAATTGCGTCACCTTCTTCGAACCCGGCCTCCTTTGCAGGGCAGCACATTCCGGAGTCGGTTTTGACCTCTCCCATGCCGACAACCAGCACGCCGTCCGTATTCAGCTTGATTCCGAACGGATTACCGCACGGTACGATCAGCTTTTCCTCGACCTGCTCCACCTGCGCGGATTTTACCGGAAAAATCCCCAAAAGCTTAATATCCGTATCGAGGCTTGTGCTGTATACGCCCGCGGCGGTGACGGCCTCACTGTCGTCGGAGCAGGCATAAACCGCTGAGTTTATTTTAACCTTGCCGTCGTGTGTATAATATTTATCGGGAAGATTCACATCGTAATATGCGACCGTGCCCATAACCGCCATTGCAGCAGCGGATATGAGCGCCGTGCACAGCTTAATTAATTTTTCCATTTTTAACCACTCCTTCACTGTCGGTCCATAATCGGACATTTTATCTGTTTATAAATATATTTTCTGCCGAAAACGGATGAATAATAGCCGCAAAGCAAGGTAAAATACGGCAATTTTTTTGCATAAACCGCGGTTATGTGTTAAAATAGTTTTGTAGCCGTTTCGGTAAAAAATTTTTTGCTGATTTGCGCGATAAATACCGCATATATTTATTACAGGAGCGCATAATTATGAGAGCATTCTATTATCTTTCGCGTGTACTTCTTTATATTTCGATGATTGTTTTCGGATTTTTAAATCTGATGGCGTGGGTGTCGCTCGCTTTCAGACTTGACCGCCCCATAAGCGGCTGGGTCTTGTTCGGCGCACTTGTGATAGGATATTTTCTTATCATATTCTTTTTGGCGCGAAAAAAATTCGGGCTGATGTTTCTGTCGTCGTTTATATTTCCTGTTGCGAGCGTAATCACCGGCGTTGTAGTGCGCTCTTACGCCGCCAGCGACACCACCTTGAACATGGCTTTTTTCAGAAATCATGTCGGCTCGCTGTCAATATGCCTTTTCGCAGGGCTTATCTGGGCGTTTTACCGCAATCTGCCCGAGCAAAAAGCAAAAAGGCGCGAACAAGATTACAGACGGCTTAAGCCCGAGGAAAGAATACTCCCGTAAAATCCGCTTTGTGAGAATCGTAATAAAAAACGGGTAAAATAATTGTGTACATTTTCACTTGTTAAAATTCATTTTAAATTATATAATTATTATAGAGAAATTTCGGTAAAGGCCGTCGAAGGGGAACAGCCGCAGGATACAAAGGCTGTAGGAATCACTGTGGTCCGTTTCCTTTTCTTTTTTATTCGCAGCTTAAGTTCTCGTCTCTGACAGGAAAGGGAGAATCGGTATGAAAAACTTTATTGTTACAATAGGAAGGCAATTCGGCAGCGGAGGACGGTATATCGGCAAAAAGCTGTCTGAAGCGCTTGGCTGCGATTATTACGACAAGGAGATTTTAACGCTTGCCGCCAAGGAAAGCGGTCTCAGTCCCGAATTTTTAGACAGGTGCGATGAAAACCACACCGGCAGTCTTTTATTCTCGCTTGTAATGGGGGACACCGGCGCATACGTCGGCGGAAACTGGAATACATCCGTCGAGCAAATAGCCGCCAAAGCCCAGCACGAAGCAATATTAAAAGCGGCTGACAAAGGCAACTGCGTTATAATCGGACGATGCGCCGATTATGTTCTGCGCGATAGGGAAGATTTGGTGCGCATTTTTATAAGCGCTGACCCGACCGACAGGGTTCGCTGGATCTGCGAGCGTGAAAACCTCGCCAAAAACGCTGCGGCGGACAAAATTCGTAAAATCGACAAATCCCGCACATCTTACTACAACTATAACACCGACCAGCACTGGGGATTTGCCTCCAACTACGATTTATGCATAAACGTTTCAAAAATCGGAGCGGACGGCGCGGTCAGGCTGATAACCGATTATCTTAATAACAGATAGAAATATACACTTTTAGTAAAAACAGCCCGGAAATTTCCGGGCTGTTTTTTTATATTGTTTTTTACCGCAAATAAATATAGTCCCCAAGCGCCGCCCGGATGCCAAAAATACGTGCTAAGATTTTTATCCCATAACTCAATTCGCCCCCGGTAAGTTCTATTCCACTGTACCGGCGCATAAAATATAAAAACTCTTTAGAGGTGAACCGGCTTGAAAAAAACTGTCTGCGCGCTGTTCGGAGCTTTTGCGGCGATATTTTTTCTCTGCGGCTGTAACACAAAACCAACCGACGTCTATCAAATCGGCGGGTACAGCATCGTATCGCTCACAGCGGTCTGCGGCGAAAAAACGCTCGAATCGACCGAGAGCGTTTTGGAATCGGATGAGATCCGCAGTCAGATTTACAGCCAAACGGTCAAATACACTTATGACAGTATCACATCAGATGATATCAAAAGCTACCAAAAGCGCCTGAAGAAGGACGGCTTTCACAGCTTTTCCGAAAATTGCTGGCAGACAAAGGCAGATAAAAACGGCAGCTTCGCTGAAATAAGCATCGACGGCAATTCGGTCTGCGTCTGCGTCGGCAACATAAATCAGGGCTGACGCACGACATTCAAACTGATGCTGTAACTAAAAAAAGCCCTGTGCAAAATTGCACAGGGCTTTTTTTAAAATTTGTATTTTATCGGGAGGTGCTTTAGCTGCTTATCTTCGGGTTCTTTCAACCAGTCGCCGTATAAGTGCGTCAAATATGCGTCATATTTTTCGGGAATAGGGACGCTTATATCCTCAAAACGGTGCAAAACCGGCGTTCCGATGTATTCGCGCGGCATGATCTCGCCGTAATACTGCTTTATTCCGTAAACATTTGCGACCATTTTGCCCGAGTATCTTTTAACTCTGCCGTCAAAAAACATCCCGATTTTTTTAAGCGCCGCTTTAGGCAAAATCCTCGTCAGAACCGCGGTCACAAGCTTTATCGCGCCGCCCTGCTTAGTAACGGTTTCCCCGCGGCACAAAGCGTAGCTCAAATTTGAGTACAGCTTCTGCCTGCGTCTTGCGCTTTTGGAATCGGGAACCTCGTCGATAGGGTAGACGTCCACAAAAACGCCGTGGTGCATATCCCTGTGCGCGACATTTTCCTGCACGTACAGCGTGCCGTTCACGCAGATTTTCGCATAGCCCAGATGATATCCCTTATCGGTCTTGAGAGTCTGCAAAAAGTATTTGTCAGACAAATACTTGGGGCAGACCGAAATAAACCGCTCGTAATCTTCGCGCAGCATACCGACGTCCGCGTCGTCGTCCCACGGGATAAACCCGCCGTGCCTCACCGCGCCGAGCACTGAGCCGCCGACCAAAAACCAGCTTATATTCTCCGCTTTGCAGATTCTCGCTATTTCCTTTACTGCTTCAAGCTCGACCGCCTGTAGCTTTTTTAAATCCAATTCCATTAATTTATACTTTCCGTATTATTTTAATTATAATTACAATCAGGATATCGTTATTTGTATATTTAAACATGAATATTACTAATCGTAAACTATTTATAAGCTATCTTAACCGTAAAACAGCTTTCTGAACGGTCTTTAAAATCTGCGCCGACGACCGCGCCATTTTCCTGCGGGCTGACCTTTACCTTCAAAACATCCCCCAAAAGCGCCTCGTGATTGAAGTTTATCATAAAATCACTCAGTTCATTTGCACGCTGCCGTTCATCCAAAAAATCAAACGCGATGTCGGCATAGCGCGCGTTGTTCATGTGACCGTTTTCGTCTAAGTCGGAATAATATGTCGTCCGCTCGCCGCGCACCTTAGCGTCCTGCGGAAGTCTTATCCTCGCAGGCTTTTGAGCCGCGACCTTTTTATCCGCCACAATTTTAAACTCGCCGTCAAATACCGACGGGCGCAAAATCCTGCGCGAAACCGGGTCGACAAGCACCCACGCAGTGTTCGCATCGGCAATGACCGCACCCGATTCGTCCGTTATCTCAAAATACCTGTAAAACATCGGACCTTCGATACCGTGCTCCCATGTCGCAAACGTTACCTTCTCGTCAGCCTTCGGCATACGCTCAAAATGCATGCTTACCCGCGACAGCAAAAACACCATGCCCTTTTCCCACAGCGCGTCGTGACCATAGCCGCGCTGGGTATAATCAAGCCCGGCAACGTCACCCATAATATGCATAAGCATCGACACACGCGCTGTTTTTTCCGGCGTGCAGTCAAAAAACATTACCTCATAATCCTTTTTAAATATATGTTCCGGCATAATAATTCCCCAATCCGTTCTGCCACGCTATTTTGTCAGCTTTTCGGCGAGCCCGGAAAGCTCGTCCTTTGAATAAAATTCTATCTTCAGCACGCCCTTGCCGCCCGAATACGAAACCGACACCTTTTTTCCGAGCTGTTCGGTCAGCGCAAGCTGCATTTCGTCGTAATAGGTTTCCGTGTTCCAGCTTTTTGACGGTGTTCTCACTGTTTTCTCCGAACCGTCCGAGCGCGCTGACTTCGCCAGCTTTTCAGCTTCTCTTACCGAAAGCCCCTTTTTTTCCATCGTCTGTGCGGCGGAAACAATGTCGCTTCCATCGGGAAACGACAAAAGCGCCCTTGCATGACCCGCCGACAGTGCGCCCTTTTTTAGCATATCAAGCACCTCGTCCGGCAGAGCCAGCAGTCTAAGCGAATTTGCAACGGCGGGGCGGGATTTGCCCACCCGCTTTGAAACCTCGTCCTGGGTCAGCGAATAATTATCCATCAATTTCCTGTATCCGAGCGCTTCTTCGACGGGGTTTAGATCCTCTCGCTGTAAATTCTCGATCAGCGAAATCTCAGCGACCTCTTTTTCGTCCATCTCGCGTATTATAACGGGCACCTGCGAAAGCCCCGCCATTCTGCTTGCGCGCCAGCGGCGTTCCCCTGCGACGAGCAGATATCTGCCGTTGGTCATCGGTTTTACCAATAGCGGCTGCAAAACGCCGTGGACTGATATCGACTGTGCAAGCTCCGCGAGCGCCGATTCGTCGAACTCCTTTCGCGGCTGGTTTTTGTTTGGTTCAATTTCCGTTATTTTTAAGCTGACAACGCCATTTTGCGCCGAATCGTTCTCGGCAAACAGCGCGTCGAGTCCTCTTCCTAATCCGCCTTTTTTAACCATGCTTACAATATCCTTTCATTTTCAGATGATATCACGTTATTTTTTCCTGTTCAGCTTGATAAATTCCTTCGCAAGCTCCGTATACGCCTTTGCTCCCTTTGAAGCCCTGTCGTAATAGGTGACGGGCTCACCGTAGCTCGGAGCCTCGCTTATTCTAACGTTGCGCGGTATCACCGTTTTGTAGACCTTGCCGGGAAAATATTTTTTAACCTCGTCCACAACCTGCATTGTAAGATTCAGCCGCCCCTGGAACATGGTGAGCAACACGCCCTCGACGTCGATAAGCGGATTGTAAATTCTTTTAACTTGCCGTACCGTTCCCATAAGCTGGCTCAGTCCCTCCAGCGCGTAAAATTCGCACTGAATCGGCATCATAACCGTATCCGCCGCGGTCAGCGCGTTGAGCGTTATCAGTCCGAGCGACGGGGGACAGTCAATAAAAATATAGTCGTATCTGCCTTTTATTGTGATAAGAGCTTTTTCCAGCCGCCTTACACGATTGTCCGCCTCGACAAGCTCGACCTCCGCGCCCGCCAGTTCGATTCCCGACGGTATTATATCCACATTTTTATATTTGGTTTTCACGATCGCCTGCTCCGAATCAGCGTCGCCGAGCAGTAAATCGTATGTAGTCGGCGTACCGCTTTTTTTGTCAACCCCGAACCCGCTTGTGGAGTTTCCCTGCGGGTCTATATCGACAAGCAGCACCCTGCACCTGCGCTCGCCGAGCGCGGCGGATAGATTTACAGCAGTCGTGGTCTTGCCGACTCCGCCTTTTTGATTAGCTATTGCAATGATTTTCCCCATTTTGCGTGATTGCCTCCGAATAAATTCTTTGCAAAAGCCGTGTTCGGCCTTGCGCCTCTTGTTAATGAGTATACCACACTAAGAAGCAAGAAGCAAGAAAACCGTCCTGTTTTAAACAGAATTTCCGGAAAATCTTATGTTGTTTCACGTGAAACAATCGCATAAAAAAACACAGCGGCAACCGTGTATGTATGTGCCGCAAGCGGAGGAGGGACAGCGCCATGCGCGCCTCTCGCTCCGCCGCAAATACTTCACACGTTTTGCCGCCGTGCCGCAGGCCGGGGAAAGCCTTATATATCAACGGGCATTGCCCATAGATACCGTCACTCGGTTCTTTGCATTATCGGAATTTTTACCTTATATTCTATATATCCGTCATTTTCGTTCTTTTCCGCCTGTGCGGGAATACCGGCATTTTTCATTGTCCTGATTGCCTTGTTTATCGTGTTGATGAACAAACGCACATCTTTTACTATTATTTTACGATTCGGCTTGTCCGCTTTGGCTTCAGTCTTTCCGCCCGACAATACGATCGCGGCAATGAGATCTTCGCTTTGGGCGACATTCAGCCTTTCATCTGCGATTTTCTTTGCGGCTTCAAGCTGTAATTTTTCATCAGGAAGCTTTAAAAGCGCCCGCGCCTGCCGCTCGTTGAGATTTTCGCTTACTATCAGCTTTTGCGTTTCGGGAGCCAGCTTTAACAGTCTCAGCTTGTTGGCTATAGTAGACTGCGCGATTCCCAGCCGCGCGGCGGCGTCAAACTGCGTCACGTTCCATTCCACTATCAGCTTATAAAGCGCCTGCGCCTCCTCGATAGGATTCAAATCCGACCGCTGCAAATTTTCTAAAATTGCCAAAATCGCCGACTGCTGCTCAGTCGCGTCTGTTACAATGCACGGAATAGTTTCCATATCCGCAAGCTTTGCGGCGCGCAGCCGTCTTTCACCGGCAATAAGCTCATATTCACCCTTTATGTTTTTTCTGACCGAAATAGGCTGAAGCACGCCGTTTTCCTTTATGCTCTGCGACAGACTTTCCAACTGTGCAGACTCAAAAACACACCTGGGCTGCGCGGGGTTTGGAAGAATATCGGCGGTTTTTATCAAAACTACCTTGTTCACGGACTTTGGCTTATTTTCAAACATATAAATTCCTCATTTATAACAAAAAAGTGAAAACCCTTTACGGTTTTCACTTTATCATAAAATATTCGTAAAAGCCAGAACTTTCGGTCGCACTAAAAGCCAACATCAAACAAATAACTGCAAAAAATTTTGCACCTACAGCGGCGTTTTGGAAATTTTAGCCGACTGCCGAGGGTATTTTGTCGGCGTTTGCGATATTTTTTTTATCACGACGATACATCGTTTATCCCCGTCAGGCAGCGTAAATTCGCAGATTTTGTCGATTTTGCCGCCCAGCGCTTTTATCGCATTTAACGCAAGCTGCACCTCAGCATATGCGTCCGGTCCCTTAAGCGCAGTAAACACCCCGCCTGTTTTAACAAACGGCAGACAGTATTCGCACAGCACAGGAAGCTTTGCAACGGCTCTGGCGCACACAACGTTAAACGCCTCGCGGTAGGATTTATTATGCGCCAGTTCCTCGGCGCGGGCATGTATACAAGCGCCGTCAATGCCCAGTTCGGACGACAGCTCTTTTAAAAAATTAATCCGCTTATTAAGACTGTCCACCAGAGTTATATCGATATCGCCGCGCACGATTTTAACCGGAACGGACGGAAAGCCAGCGCCCGTGCCTATATCGGCAAGCCGCGCGCCGTTTTTTATTTCGACAGCGCTCAAAAGGAGCATGCTGTCGATAAAATGCTTGTCGGCAATGCCTGTAGGGTCGGTTATAGCCGTGAGATTGATTTTTTTATTCCACTCAATCAAAACATCAGAATATTTATCAAACCGCGCGAGCATATCATCTGTAAGCTCAAAGCCGTACTCGCGCGCGGTATTTTCAAGATAAGCCGTATCAATCATCTTTGTCCCTCGCTTCCTGCGGTTTTTGCAAGCCATATCAGCAATACGGACACATCCGCAGGGCTCACTCCCGATATGCGGGACGCCTGCCCTATATTCAGCGGTTTGATTTTATTAAGCTTTTCAACCGCCTCCAGCCGCAGTCCCGTTACATTTTTATAGTCGAAATCGGCGGGGAGCGTTTTGCTTTCCATCTTTCTCATCTGTTCGACCTGCGCAAGCTGACGTTTAATATAGCCTTCGTATTTTATTCCAATTTCCACCTGCTCGGTGACATCACGGGGAAGTGCGGGACGGTCAGGGTCAAACTCGGTAAGGTCTGAATAGCTTATCTGAGGGCGGCGTATCAATTCCGCCGCTTTTAACCCCGTTTCAATAGGGGATGTTTCACGTGAAACAAGCAGTTCGTTCAGCGAATCGGAGGGGGAGAGGGAAAGCCGCCTGATACGCCTATCCTCCGCCTTAACCTGCTCGCACTTATTTAAAAATGCCGCGTACCGTTCATCGGATATAAGCCCAATTTCATGCCCGATAGGGGTAAGGCGGACGTCAGCATTGTCCTGCCGTAATATCAGTCGGTACTCGCTGCGCGAAGTCATCATCCTGTACGGCTCGTTGCAGCCTTTTGTTACAAGATCGTCAATCAGTGTTCCGATATAGGAGCTTCCGCGGTCAAGCACAAGCGCCGTCATACCGGAAATTCTGCGAGCCGCATTAACACCCGCGACGAGCCCTTGCGCCGCTGCTTCCTCATATCCTGAGGTGCCGTTGAACTGTCCCGCGCCGTAAAGCCCGGGAACGCTCATAAATTCAAGCGTAGGGAACAGCTCGGTAGGGTCGCAGCAGTCGTATTCAATAGCGTAGGCGTTTCGCATTACCTCGACGTTTTCAAGACCCTTTATAGACCGCAGAAATTCAAGCTGAACGTCCTCGGGAAGTGAGGACGACATTCCCTGAAGATACATTTCCTCGGTATCTGTTCCCATAGGCTCGATAAAAAGCTGATGGCGTGGCTTATCGGAAAACCGTACAACCTTGTCCTCAATGCTCGGGCAGTATCGCGGACCCACGCCCTCAATCCGACCGCTGTAAAGAGGAGAGCGGTGCAGATTGCGTTTAATTATATCGTGAGTTTTGCCGTTAGTGTAAGCAATATGGCAGTCGACAGTGTTTTTAAGCTCACCGTGCGTCTCAAACGAAAACGGAGTAATATTCTCGTCGCCGTGCTGTACCTCCAGCGCCTGAAAATCAATGCTTCTGGCATGCACGCGCGACGGCGTTCCGGTTTTAAATCGCCGCAGAGTTATTCCAAGCCCGCGCAGGCTTTTGCTCAGGGCAGTTGCCGAAAGCATTGAATCGGGACCGCTTTTATACGAGCTTTCGCCGACATGTATTGTGGAATCAAGATACGTGCCTGACGACACGATAGCTGCTTTGACCTTATACCGCGTTCCGAGCGCGGTAACAACGCCGCAGACCGCACCCAAATCGTCGGTCAAAATTTCGGTTATCTCCGCCTGCTTCAAAAACAGATTGTCCTGCGTTTCAATAATATGCTTCATATGTCGGTGATAGGCAGTCCTGTCAATCTGCGCGCGCAGACTGTGAACAGCCGGACCCTTGCCGCGGTTTAGCATACGGCTTTGAAGAAAAGTAGCGTCCGCGGCGCGCCCCATCTCGCCGCCGAGCGCATCGATTTCGCGAACGAGATGTCCTTTAGCCGTTCCTCCGATGGACGGATTGCAGGGGAGATTCGCAATACCGTCGAGCGATATTGTAAAAATCACCGTTTTCATGCCCAGACGCGCGCCCGCCAGCGCGGCCTCGCAGCCTGCATGACCCGCGCCGATAACGGCAATATCAAATTCTTCGATGTAATTATCCAATTTGCGGACGTCCTTTCTTATTAGATGCAAAACCACTGTTTAAAAGAGAAGCTTTCCAAAAGCAAAATATCATTTTGCGCGGCGCTGAACAGAGCTTTGTTAAAATCTTTATTTTCCCACGCAAAACCGCGCGAAAACGTTGTCGATAATCTTTTCCGACGCTTGCTCTCCCGTCAGCTCGAGCAAAGAGGAAAGTGCGTCCGCCGCAGAAACGGTGACCGCGTCGAGCGTAATACCTGAATCAAGCTCAAAAACCGCTTTGTTAATGCTGTCATACGCACTTTGCGCGCAGGCGTGCTGGCGTTCGTTTGCAAGCATGGCTTCCATGCCCGTAAGCGACTCGGTTTTTACAACCTCGCTGACAAGCTTTTCAAGCTCGTTTGTACAATCAGTATTTTTTGCTGATAATATTACGTTTTTAGGGAGCTGTTTCGATATATATCCGACATCAATCCTCTGTGGCAGATCGGATTTGTTTATCACCGCCACACACGGCCTGTCTTTAAGGCTTTCTATCAGCTGTCTGTCCTCGTCGGACAATTCCTCCGAGCCGTCGAACACCGCCAAAACAAGGTCGGACGAATCAAGCCGCTTTTTTGCAAGCTCAACGCCGACGCTCTCGACCGCGTCGGATGTTTCCCTGATTCCCGCAGTGTCGGACAGGCGCAAAACGATATCCCCGAGCAAAACCGATTCCTCAACAACGTCCCGCGTTGTACCTGCGATATCGGTAACAATACTCTTTTCACAGCCGGAAAGCAGATTCATCAGCGTGGATTTTCCCACATTCGGCTTGCCGACAATCGCTGTGACAACTCCGTTTTTTATAAGCCGACCCGCGTCATAGGAAGACAAAAGCTCCCCGAGAGCCGCTTCACACTCACTAAGCTGACCGCGAAGCCCCGAAAGCTCCAGTTCCTCCAAGCCCTCCTCGGGAAAATCCGCCCAAGCCGCCAAATTGCCCGAAATATCAGTCAGTAGTGAAATAACAGCGGAGATTTTTTTATACAGCGCGCCGTCGAGCGCGTTTTTCGCCGCGCGCGCTGAGGATTTGGAATTTGCGTTGATAAGGTCGATAACAGCTTCAGCCTGAGTCAGCGTAAGCCTGCCGTTTAAAACGGCGCGCTTTGTGAACTCGCCTGCGTCCGCAGCGCGAGCTCCCGCAGATATGACCGCGCGCAAAACGCGGCGGGTGATATAAATCCCGCCGTGGCAGGATATCTCCACCACATTTTCGCCAGTGTAGCTCCTGGGCGCCAAAAACACAGTGGCGACCGCTTCATCGATCTCCTCGCCGCCGCATACGACTTTACCGTACGCCGCGGTATAACCCGAAAGCTCCGAAAGCGAGCGCCTGAAGCTCGGCTTGAAAACTTTGTCCGCTATTTCAACGGCGTTTTCGCCCGAAATTCTTATAACCGAAAGACCGCCCGCGGCGTTCGGAGTCGCAACGGCGGCAATAGTCTGTTCCATAAACAACCATCTCTCTGAAATGTTTAAAAATAGGGGAGTAAACACGCAGTAAATAACTATAATACTCGCTTTTCCCCAAACCGTATAATAATCGGAATTTCTCTATCGGCTCCGATTCTGACCGCGCCGCCGCGCAGCTGACGGCGGATTGCGCACAAAATCAATTACATTGTACCAAAACCGCGCCGATATTACAATATCGCAAAATGCACAAGCGCCGAATCAGCGTATTTTTGCACATGCCGTAAAACAACCGTGATACGCAAAAACGGCGCAGGTTTGATTCCTGCGCCGCGCAAATTAAAATTCTATCTTTGAGTAAAGCGAGCCGTCGGACGCATCGTCCAGCTTTTCGCGGTTGGGATCGGGCTTTGGCTGTTCCGACTGTTCGCGGCGCGGCCTTGAGCCGCCTCTGCCGCGGTCGCCCTGACGACGCTGATATTTTGAATCTCCTCCGCGCGGTGAGCGCCTGTACGGTTTTGCGCCCGGTACGCTGATTACAACCTTGCGGTACGGCTCGTCTCCTACCGAACGGGATACAACGCCGTCTTTTTCAGATATGACTGCGTGGATTATTCTTCTCTCATAAGGATTCATCGGCTCCAGCGTAGTGCTTCTGCCGTTTTTGATAACCGACTGAGCAATCTTTTCAGCCAGCTCGATAAGAGTCTGCCTGCGCTTTGCTCTGAAATCACCGCAGTCGATGGCGATTCTGTAATATCCCGAATCTATGCGGTTTGCGGCGAGCGAAACAAGATACTGAATCGAATCGAGAGTTTCGCCGCGGCGACCGATAATAACTCCGAGATTTTCGCCGACAAGATTTATAACGGCGCCGTCTTCAGACTTTTGTACTTCAAATTCGATTTGGTTGATATCCATCGCTGATAATATATTTCTGAGATATTCTTTAGATATTTCAAGCTTTTTGTCGATATCGCCCGGATCGGTCGGCTTTTTATCCGCTTCGGGTATCAGATCAGCGGCGACCGGTTTTGATGCCGTTGGTTTTTTGACTTCCTTATTTTCCGTTTGCTCTGCCGCTTTTTGAGGTTTTTTATCCGCGACCTGCTTTTTTCCCGATGCAGCCTGACGGTTCTGCGGTTTTTTTTCCGTAGGCTTTTTGCTTTCCTTAACGCCGTCGTCATATGTGATTTTTACTTTCGCGGGGGATTTCAGTTTTCCGAAAAATCCTTTTTTCGGCAGCTCTAAAATTTCAGTGGTAACGTCAAAGCTGTCTACCCCCAATTTTTCACAGCCCGCCTGTATAGCTTCTTCAACTGTGCTGCCCTGGGCGATGTACTCCTGTAGCATTATAATCTTTCCTTTCATTCACGCGTCGGTTTACCGCGGGGTTGACCCCCTGCGCGTAAAAATTATTTTTCGTTTTCATCATAATAATCGCCGTATTTCTCCGCCATTCTCTTTCTTGCCTCGGCGATTCTTGCGCTGTTTAATTCCTTCTGCCTTGCGGCTTCCTCGGCGCTTATGGTATTTTTTGCCGGAGTTTTATCCATCTGACCTGTTTGCGCCGACTGCATTTTAGACATTAAGCTCTGCTTTTTCTTTTTCTTGCCTGTCCTTATAGCCTCTTTTTCCTGAGCGACTATCCTTTCCATACGCTCGGGAGTGTAAATCTTATAAAGAACAAAGCTCTGAACTCCCGCCAAAATGTTGGAAATCGTCCAGTAAAGACCGACGCCCGCGGGAACGGAAAACGCGATGAAGAACGACATCAGCGGCATAATCAGCATCATGCCCTTTAACATTCCGCCGCCCTGCATATTGGGGTTGTTTCTCGAATTGAGCTTTGTGGACAAAAGCGACACTAAAAACGCCGAAAGCCCCGAAAGAATAGGGATTATGATAAGCGCCGAGGTATAAGTCGGAACGTCGCCGAGGTATAGACCGAAGAAATTTAAATCAACGCTCTTTATCATATCCGCCAAATTGGCCGGAATCTGATTGACCGCTTCCAAAATACTGTTGGTTGTGACGTCGTTTTTAAGGGTCATAGTGTCGACCACGGAGGGATTTGAAAGTATCTTCATCAGCCATATCTGCGGAGACGACGAGCCAGTTCCGGTTTTTATCAGATTGACTGCCGCGGATATATATGAATCATTCGCGATTCTCAGCAGGTGGGTTATAGGGTTGTATACAACATTGAAAAGTCCGTAGAGTATAGGAAGCTGAATAAGCATGGGAAGGCATCCGCCCATGGGGTTGTAGCCCTCTTCTTCATACAGCTTCATCTGCTCTTCCTGCATTTTCTGCTTATTCTTGCCGTATTTTTTCTGAAGCTGCTGCAACTTAGGCTGGAAAAGCGCCATTTTAGCTGATGTTTTTTGCTGTTTTATCGCCGACGGTATAAGCAACGCCCGTATCACGATGGTAAAGAGTACAAGCGACAAAACATAACTGTGACCCAAGAAATTATAAAAAAACCACATGACCCAGCCGAGAGGCCAAGCCAAAATTTCCATAAGACTCATATAACTACCTCACTTTTTGAAGCGACCGAAAAAGGTGAATTCATCGGGTACATAATCAAATCCGCCCTTAAAACACCTGTTGCATTTTAAAATTCTTTTTATTGAAAGCCAGCCTCCGCGCACTGCGCCGAAGCGTTCAACCGCCGTTTTTGCATACTGCGAGCAGGTGGGATAATACCTGCACCGGGGCGGGGTTTTTGGCGATATTTTCGTTTGATAAAAATCAATCAGTCTCAGAAGTATTTTTTTCAAAACAATCACCGAGCAGCTGTGAAAGCTGCTTTTTCATATGATAAGCGATTCTGTGCGACTTTTCATAAGGAGTCCTGCTCCGCGCGACAAAAACAATGTCGTATCCGCCTTTGACTTTCGGAATATTTTCGCGCGCCGCGGCGGATATCACTCTTCTTGCCCTGTTGCGAAGATGAGCCTTACCGATTTTCTTAGTCGTCGTTATACCGTACCTTACGGTTTTATATCTGTTTTTTACAACGTAAGTCACCAGAAGATGACTTGTTTTAAATTTTCCCTTATAAGCGCGCCTGAATTCATAATTTTTGTTGAGCTTCAGCGCGCGTTTGTTATTGTTCATTTGTCCGCAAATCCTACAAACACGATATCAAATATCGGATACTGAATAATATTAAACACATTGAACTCATTTTAATTCTTTTGATTTTCCAAAGGCTGTAAAACAGCCGAACGCCGCGATCTGATTTTGACGGCGCTTATAGGTCAATTAAAACAAAAGACCACAAGCATAAAACATGTGGTCAGTAAAGGCGATTTAAACAGTAAAACGCAGTCCGGCAAACGCCGGACGACAAATTTTAAGATGAATTAGTAGGTAAGCTGTTTTCTGCCCTTTGCACGGCGGCTTGCTAAAATTTTACGACCGTTTTTGGTTGCCATTCTTTTACGAAACCCATGCTCTTTTTTACGCTGAAGCTTTTTAGGCTGATAAGTTCTTTTCATGACGCATAACCTCCTTACAATATAATAGGCAAAACCTTGCAAGTTAATAGTATAATCGTGAAAGCGGGTTTTGTCAATCATTTTTTGAAAAAAAGCTGATATAGACTTAACCCAAATAAGGAAAAGAGCCGTTTTCCTTATTTGGGTTAAGTCTAAAGCCGCCCGGCGCTGTTTTTTGCGCCGGACGGTCAAAATTACTGTTCTTTTACTCCGTTACCGTTATGTCTATTGCGTCGGAATATATAATTACGCTTCTTGCCTGTTCGCCGCTCTGCGGCTCGTCTTTGCCGTCTTTAACGTCTATGCAGCCCATTGCTTGTGCCTGAAATTCGCCGATTTTTTCAGCTTTAAATTCATAGGTGTTTTCTATGTACGTCTCGTTTTTAAACGTTCCGTTTTTAGCAACCAAATCTGAGTAAAATTGAGGCTCGGTTCCTTTTTTGTAAACCTCTATAAGCACCTCCTGCTCGGGAATATCGGCGTTGACCTCTATATCCTTTCCCGCTTTGTTATAAAGCCTCGCCGTGACCGTGACGCTTTCGCCGACCTTTAATTCGGTTTTGGGAACGTCTATCGTCATTTCCAAATCATCTTCGGTTATGATATCGGAACCGCCTCCTGAAACTGCGGCTGAATCCGCAGCTTCGCTGCCGCACGCGGTGAAGCTAAACAATCCCATAATGACTGCAATTAAAATTGATACTGTGTTTTTCATAATAAAACTCCTTCTTTTAATTTTTTTAATACGCGTATAATGACAAATCAAATTTCGCTAAAATATATCCCGCTTTATAAATCCGCTTTGTCAATAACTTTTTGGTATATACGGCACAAAAAACCGCCGTTATAATGAACAGCGTGCAAACGAAAAAAAGATAGCGTTTTCTTGTTCTATTTTTCTATTCTTTTTTTACAACGATATCGGTGTATTGTACCTCCAAAGACACCGATTGCACCCCGTCTGCGCTTTTCACCTCTATACATCCAGTTGCGGCGACCTGGTATTCGCCCGCGCTTTCGGCCGTGTATTCGTATATTTTTTCGATGTACGCATCCTTTTTAAAAATGCTTGCATCGCGCGCGATCGCCGTCGACGTAAACTGCGGCTTGGTTCCTTTTTTGATAATCGCAATCGAGATTTCCTGTTCGGGAATGTCGTTCACGATTTCTATATCCTCTCCCGACCGGTTGTAGATCCTCGCCGTGACCGTGACGCTGTCTCCAACCTTTAATTCGGTCTTGGGAACATCTATCGTCATTTCCAAATCATCTTCGGTTATGATGTCGGAACCGCCGCCTGAAACTGCGGCTGAATCCGCAGCTTCACTGCTGCACGCGGTGAAGCTGAACAACCCCATAATGACTGCAATTAAAATCGATAATGTTTTTTTCATAATAAAACTCCTCCTTTTAATTTTTCTAATACGCGTATAACGCCAAATCAAATTTCGCTAAAATATATCCCGCTTTTACCCCTATTAAATTTCCGTATCCTTTATCTGTTCCGGTATAATAATATCCATGTGTTATTCCTGCAAGCGTATATAACAATTTTCCTGTTGAATCACTTGCTCTTCTATGAACGATTGCTCCACCGCTGTCACCTTGATATGAAATACAGTCAGCAGAAAACAAATTTGATAAATTACCTGCGGAAACATTAACACTTAAGATATTTCCTACACTAGTCGTAACGGTTCCATCTTTATATTCGCCAATTCCGTACTTTGTAATAAGATATCCCACTGGTAAATCAGCAACTTTTATATAACCTTCAATTACCGTCCCTGAATTTCCGTTGATTTTATATGTTGGAGTATAATCCGTACTATTATTAAACGGAGTAAAAGATGCATCTATTTTATTACTTACCTGTGATTTTGACGCTTTTCCTAATACTGTTCCGTTTTTATTTTTTATAGTATCTCCTATACTTGCAAAATGTCCCGCTGATACTACACCGTATTTTCCTGTAGCCGTATCTTTCGCATTAAAACCAGATGTTGCAATGAGGCCTTTTGTAGAATTTGATAATGCTCTTCCAGGAAATGATGTAGTAGCAGTCCTCTCAATATCAGCTATTTCAAAATTAACTGCATCTCTGTCAAAACCGTCAAAATTCTGATTAAGATTAGCTATTATATCCTCTGAAACTGATAAATCGCCTATTCCAATCTCTATAACATTATTAATTTCATCAACCGCGGAAATATTTATACCCAAATCATCCATATGAGCACTTATATATTTTTGAAGCGAATTCAAATAGCTCAAAGAAAATTTTGCTGTTTTGTAAATTACAGTGTCGTCAAGTACATTTGTGTAAGAATTTTCTTCCTTTATTTCCGCTTCATCGGCATTATCCAGAGTATTCTGAGAAAATTTTACAACGGCATTTGTACTCTTATTAACTATAAAATCAGATTCCTGTTGTATCAATACAGTTAAATTACCGTCGTCATTAATATATGCGCCGCCGAAATTATCGTTAAAATCTTTCTCTTTTTTTAAATTTTTATGTTCTGATTTTAGTTCAATATATTGTTCCAAAGCATGATTTTCCGTTTCTAAATATTCATCTGTTAATTTAAACTTTTCATCACCTTTGCTTTCATTCGCCTGCGTTTCCAAAACTTCATTTTCCTGTGCAATACCGCTGAAAGTAAGTAATTGCAAAGAAACAATCATTACTAATCCCAGTGCTGTAAATTTTTTCTTTTTCATAATAATACCTCCTAATTACAAATACTAAAATTTAACAAAATATTTATTATTTGTCAATATTATTATAGCAAATATTACAAGTTTTGTCAATAAATTTTTTAAACTTAAAATTCATTATCGTTGACCACTTAAAAGCCATACATTTATAAATATATAACTAAATTAGAATACAAAGCGCAATTCACTTGAAAAAGTCCTCGAAATTTGATATAATATTATTCGTATAAAAAGGATGGGGTTGTGTGCTTTTATCCTTATCGGAATAAATTACCTCCGAATTCTTTTGCGGAGCTGTCTATAAGAAATATTTATGAAAGAGTGATTTATTATGGAATCGTTTGCCGACGTTTTTGGGTATGTCAAAAAACTCTGCTCCGAAAGCATCACCGATGTTTCCTACAATCTGTGGATAAAGCCTGTCGAGCCGATGGATTTTGAAAACGACACCGCTATTTTATTTGTAAAGGAAGATTTCCACAAAGGCATTTTAAACGACAAATATATGCGTCTTTTAAAAGATTGCTTCCGCGAGGTCATGGGTTACGACGTCGATATTAAAATTCTTTCGGAAAAAGACACCGGAAAGCCCGACGACACATATGTCGTTCCGGATGATGAAGAGGAAGCTCACACTATAGATTTCGAGCGTTTCGACAAAAAATACGAGTATACATTTGATACATTTATAGTCGGAAAGTCAAACGAATTTGCTCACGCCGCCTGCCGCGCCGTCGCGCAGAACCAAAATACAAAATTTAACAATCCGCTTTTTATATACGGTCCTTCAGGTCTCGGAAAAACGCATCTTATGCTTGCGATAACAAACTATGTTAAAGAGAAAAATCCCGAAAAAAAAATCGTATTTGAAAATTCAGAGTGTTTCACAAACGAGCTCGTAAATTCTCTTAAAAAATCCCGAAATCTTGACGATTTTCATTTAAAATACCGCAACGCCGATATCCTTTTGCTGGACGATATTCAATTCATCGCAGGCAAAGAGAGTACACAGGAGGAATTTTTTCACACCTTCAACGAACTTTATCAGCAGGGAAAACAAATCATTCTTACCTCAGACCGTCCTCCGAAGGACATCAAAACGTTGGAAGAACGTATAAGAAACCGATTTGAATCGGGCCTGATGGCGGATATTTCCTTCCCGGACTACGAAACCAGGCTCGCTATAATAAAGCGCAAGGCGGAAATGCTCAAGCTTGACATGCCCGACGAAGTAGCGGCATACATAGCAAAACGACTTAAAAGCGATATCAGGCAGCTTGAGGGAACCGTTAAAAAAATGAAAGCAAACCAGCTTTTCACCAGCGCTCATCCCTCTATAGCAATAGCCCAAAACGTTATAAGAGACGTTTTGAACGACAGTCAGCCGGAACCTGTAACGGTCGAAAAGATAGTGAACGAGGTTTCAAAAACCTTCGGAGTAACAGAAGACGATATACGTTCAAAAAAGAAAAACGCTCAGATTTCGCTTGCTCGCCAGACCGCGGTTTACATAATCCGTCAGATAACACAAATGTCCTTGGAAGCTATCGGCAAGGAATTTAACGGCAGAGATCACGCCACTATGGTATATACAATAAAAAAAGTAGAAAAATCAATGGCGACTGACACTCACTACCGCGAAATAATCGAAGATACAATTAAAAACATCAAAGCGAAAATTTAAAAATTATAAACAGACTTTTCAACAATCAACATATTGTAATCAACATTTATGTCAGCAACTTTTTACTAAATTTTTCTTTTACACTTTTGCAACAGCCGGATGTCAAAAAAAATAAATGCTTTTAATAAGAAAATAACGGCGTTTATTCACTTTTTAACAGTTTAAACAACACCTACTATTACTACTATATAATATATTATTATTTTTTTTAAAAGCGTGCTGAAGCGCAGGGCATATTTTTTCAATGTTAAAAAAACTTGTATTATGAAAGGGATGCTATTGTGAATTTTATATGTGATAAAAAATTATTGAGCGACGCTGTGAACAGTGTATGCCTGGCTGTATCTCCGAAATCGACTCTGATTGCGCTAGAGGGGATCCTGTTCAGCTGTGAAAATTCCAGCCTGACGCTCACAGGCTATAATCTCGAACTCGGAATAATAAAGACTGTTGAAGTAAACGAGTTAAAACCGGGAGCCGTAATATTGAACGCTCGGATAATATCCGATATTTTAAGAAAGCTTCCGGGCGACGAAGTCACTATAACAACTGACGACAAGCTTTTGACTGTTATAAAATCCGGCGGAGCTGAATTTACTATTTTAGGTACAAATTCGTCAGAATATCCTGAAATGCCTTCCTTGAAAGACGAACGTACACTGACAGTCGAAGGCAAAATATTGAAAAGCATGATATCACAGACGCTGTTTGCAATAGCGCAGACCGATCAGACACCTGTTCATACCGGTTCGCTGTTCGATATTGAAGACGGTGTTTTGAATGTGGTTTCTATCGATGGATATCGTTTGGCGCTCAGAAAAGAACAGGTTAAAACAGAAGAAAATTTCAAATTTGTAGTTCCGGGAAAAACCCTTTCTGAAATATTAAAGCTCATCCCCGAAGAATCGGACGACGACGGCGACAAAGCCAAAAACGAAGTCAATATAAGTGTCAGCATAAGACACATTATATTTGAAATAAACGGTTATCATATAATTTCCCGGCTTCTTGAGGGCAGCTTCCACGATTATAAAACAGCTATTCCCGAAGAAGCCGAAAGCACGGCAATTGTAAATGTGCGCGATTTTATAAATTGTATCGACCGCGCTTCGATAATTATAACAGACAGAATAAAAAGTCCTGTTATCAGCGTATTTGACAACAACCATATAAAAATTAACTGCACGACGACAGTCGGAAAAATCAGCGACGGAATAGATATAGAATATTCCGGCAGCGAGCTTAAAATAGGTTTTAATAATAAATACATGACAGACGCATTAAAAGCATGCGGCGAAGAAGACGTCCGATTTGAATTGACAAATTCCCGCGCGCCCATAAAAATAACCCCTGTCGATTCGGATAAATTTGTATTTTTGGTGCTTCCTGTCAGATTGAACGGATAATCTTTTTCTTTTATTTTTTCATAATTAAAAAATCAAATCAGCGAGGCAAAAAAATAAGAAATGGAAAAAATCGATATTTATATAAACACCGATTTTATCAAGCTGGACAGCTTTTTAAAATTTGCGGGGATCGCCGAAACAGGAGGCCATGCAAAGAAAAAAGTAGCTGAAGGAGTTTGCTTTGTAAATGGCGAACAATGCCTTATGCGTGGTAAAAAGCTTCGTGCGGGCGATGTTATCAGAATCGACGATTATGAATTTACGGTGCGGTGTGATAAGTGAAAATAAAAGGGATATGCTGTGAAAAATTCAGAAATATTCGGGATTTAAAGCTTTCGGCTCACCCGAAGATGAATATTTTATACGGCTCAAACGCCCAGGGAAAAACCAATATACTTGAGGCTATTTGGCTTTTCACCGGGCAAAAAAGCTTTCAAAACGCGCGGGATATTCAAATGATCCAAAACGGAGAAGAATATGCCAATTTATCTCTTGATTTTCAGGACAGCCGCCGCGAACAAAATATAAAGCTTCGTCTGGAAGAAAAAAAGAGGACGATTTTATTAAATGACGTCAAGCTTAAATCGAGCTCAGAGCTGTGCCAAAATTTTTCCGCGGTCATATTTTCCCCGGTACATCTGGATATTGCGGCAGACGGTCCCTCTGTTCGCCGTCGTTTTTTGGATGACGCTATTTCGCAGGTAAATATAAAATATTCAGATTACCTGACGCAGTATGAAAAGGTTTTAGATCAGCGAAATTCTCTTTTAAAGGATATTAAGAGGTATCCGTCTTTGGAAGGGACGCTTGATATCTGGGATATGCAGCTTGCGAAGTTGGGCACTATTATAACGATTTACAGAAATGATTATATCAGTCGCCTGAAAAAATATGCGTCGGATATATATGAAGGTTTTTCAAAGGAAAAATTGAAATTGGAATATTCATCTACAGTCTTTGAAGCTGCTGAGAATATAAAAAAATATACAGATAGCAATATTAATATTTATTATAATGTTCTGTATAATTCACGGGAAAAGGATACGGTGTTAAAATACACTTCAGCCGGAGTGCACAGAGACGATCTGGAACTCAGTATAAATCAAATGGCTGTGAGAAGCTACGGCTCTCAGGGGCAAAAGCGAAGCGTGGTTTTAACTCTTAAATTGTCCGAAGCGAGAATTTTAAAAGACGTAACAGGGGAAAATCCCGTGATATTGTTTGACGACGTTCTGAGTGAGCTTGACGAATCAAGGCAGGAATATCTGTTGAACCGTCTCAATAATTTTCAGGTTTTTATAACCTGTTGTGATCCTGCGAACACAACAAGGCACAAAAGCGGCAAGGTTTTTCACATAAAAAACGGCGGAATAGTCGATCAGAGCATAGCGGAGGGCGGATAATGTATCTTCACTTAGGCAAGAACACAGTGATAAACAGCGATGAAATAATCGGCATTTTTGATATGGAAAAAACCTCTGTCTCGAAAGATACCAAGGATTTCCTGCGAAACCGCAAAGGAAATATGGATATTATTACGGTTTCATATGATATGCCGAGCTCGTATGTTTTAACACAGCCGAAAAAACAAGGACCAAAGGTTTACATCTCTCCGATTAGCGCGGCAACGCTGAGAAAAAGAAGCGGAAAAACCAATCTGTAAAAAGTAAGACGCGGTTATTATAAAACAAAATGAAAATTAAGAATTAACGGTAACTTTACATTATGCGTTGGATTTTGCTTTTCGGCACAAAAGCAAAACCCAATATATAAATTGATAATATAATCATAACAGCAAAGCGGAGGTTTATATTGTGGAAAACGAAAATATGCCGGTAAACGAGGAATACGACGAAAGCCAGATACAGGTTCTGGAGGGCTTGGAAGCGGTCAGAAAACGTCCGGGAATGTATATCGGATCGACAGGACCCAAAGGGCTTCACCATTTGGTTTATGAAATAGTCGACAACGCGATAGACGAAGCGCTCGCCGGCTATTGTGATGAAATCAAGGTCGAGTTACTGCCCGGCGATATAGTAAAGGTTACCGACGACGGTCGTGGCATCCCGACGGGAATACACCCCAAAGAGGGCATATCCGCCGCAACGGTAGTTTATACCATTCTGCACGCGGGCGGAAAATTCGGCGGAAGCGGCTATAAGGTTTCCGGCGGTCTGCACGGAGTAGGAGCGTCTGTAGTAAACGCGCTGAGCGAATGGCTCGAGCTTACGGTATACGACGGCGAAAATATCCACTATCAAAAATTTGAACGCGGAAGCTATGACGAAGAGATGAAAATAATCGGCAAAACCGATAAAAAGGGTACACAGGTCGTATGGAAAGCCGATCCGGAAATTTTTGAAACCACCAGGTACGAATATGATATTTTGCTGACGCGTCTCCGCGAGCAGGCGTTTTTAAACGCCGGAGTCAGAATATCCATTGAGGATAAACGCGATGATTCCGAAGGCAAATCGGAATCCCTGCGGTATGAGGGCGGAATCAGAAGCTTTGTTGAATACATTCATAAAAAGAAGGGTCTTGAGGCCCTCCATGATGAAGTCATATACCTGAGCCGTCAGGAGGGCGACAGCATTGTTGAAATCGCAATGCAGTACAACGACAGCTATAACGACGTTCTGCTTTCGTTCGCGAATAATATTCATACAGTCGAGGGCGGAACGCACGAGGCCGGATTTAAAAACGCGCTGACAAGGGTATTCAACGATTACGGAAGAAAAAGCGGACTTTTAAAGGAAAACGACAAGAATTTGAGCGGGGAGGATGTACGCGAGGGCTTAACGGCAGTGGTGTCGGTCAAGCTGACCGAGTGCGAGTTTGAAGGTCAGACAAAGACCAAGCTCGGAAACACCGAAATGCGCTCGCTTGTCGATTCGCTGGTATTTGATTCGCTTTCCACATATTTTGAAGAGAACCCCGCCGTTTCAAGGATTGTTTTTGACAAGGCTGTCGGAGCGCAGCGCGCAAGAGAAGCGGCAAGAAAGGCGAGGGAGCTGACCCGTCGCAAAGACGCGCTTTCTTCATCGTCGCTTCCCGGAAAATTAGCGGACTGCTCTGAGCGCGGCACCGACCGTACCGAGATTTATATCGTCGAGGGAGACTCCGCGGGAGGCAGCGCCAAAAGCGGACGCGACAGGCGTTTTCAGGCGATTCTGCCGCTGTGGGGAAAGATGCTCAACGTTGAAAAAGCGCGGCTTGACAAGGTTTACGGAAACGATAAGCTGACTCCTGTGGTAATGGCGCTCGGATGCAATATAGGAAGCGAGCTCGAAATAGAAAAGCTGCGTTACGAGAAGGTCATAATCATGGCTGATGCGGACGTCGACGGAAGCCACATCAGAACGCTGCTTTTAACATTTTTCTTCCGATTTATGCGTCCGCTTATCGAACAGGGGCACATTTACATCGCGCAGCCGCCGCTTTATAAGCTCAGCCGAGGAAAACAGGTGCGGTACGCTTACTCGGACGAACAGCGCGACGGATATATCAAAGAGCTTGCCGGTGAATCGGGAGCAAAGGTAGAGATTCAGCGGTACAAAGGCTTGGGCGAGATGGATCCAGAACAGCTTTGGGAAACAACAATGGATCCCGAACGCAGGACGATGATAAAAATAACCATGGAGGACGCGGTTAAGGCGGACGAAACGTTCACCATTTTAATGGGGGACAAGGTCGCGCCGCGCCGTGAATTTATTGAGCAAAACGCACAGTACGTTCAGAATCTTGATATTTAAGAGAGTGACGACATGAAAGAAAAATTAACCGATAACGAAGAGCTTATGAACGTCATGTCCGCGGCGGGAGACGAGGATTATGCCGAAGCGGCGAAAAGAATCGCCGGCATGGAAAAGTCCGCTGAAGAAAGCTCGGAACAATCTGAATATGAAGCTCCTGATGAAAAGCTGCTTCGGCAGTACGAAGCAGAGCTCGACGGAGTTGAGGTAAAATACGACCTTGATCCTGAAGAGCTCGAAGACGCTTTGAAGGCTTTTCAGAAAAAAACGGTTTATAAAAAGAATATTATCTATACGGTCTTACTCGGGACAATTGCAATCTGCTTCGGGACGTCCGCGTTTTTGACGCCGTCCAACATTATGAATTATATCATTTCGGTGGGCTGCCTTTTTATAATCTTTCTTATATGGAATCTTTTAAGGCAGCACATAAAAGCCGTAAAAGCGTCGACAGGAGCCGTAAAAGAAACGTTCAGCGCGTATGTTTTTTCAGACTGCCTGTTCGCGGGAAGTCAGGAAAACGGCGTTAATCAAGTAAAGTTCACAAAGAAATCGTTCGTCATTGAGAGCAAATCGGGATTTGTTATCGGCGCGGACTCAGAGCGGCTGTTTTTGCTGCCCTACCGCTGTATGACGGACGATGAGATACAAAGCCTGCGGGATATTTTAAAGCCCGCGTTTGGGGACAGATACGAAATCAAAAACGAGGTGATAGCATAAAATGGCAACGGATATGGAAATGGATAACATTGAAGGCGGCGTTGAAGCTGTGTCTGACGGCGGAGGGACTTCCAGCACGCTGGTGGTAGATATCGACAACGAGATGAGGAAATCGTTTCTTGAATACTCGATGTCGGTTATAGTTTCGCGCGCCCTTCCGGATGTTCGCGACGGATTAAAGCCTGTTCACAGGCGCATTCTTTACACAATGTATGAAAACGGGTTGTATCCCGAAAAGGCATACAGAAAATGCGCCGACACAGTCGGAAGCGTGCTCGGTCGGTATCATCCGCACGGCGACGCTTCGGTTTACGACGCTCTCGTGCGCATGGCGCAGGAGTTTTCGCTGCGCTATCCGCTTATCGACGGTCACGGAAACTTTGGCTCGGTCGACGGCGACCCGCCCGCGGCTTACAGATACACAGAGGCGAAGATGAGCAAAATGTCTATGGACATGCTCACCGATATCGATAAGGAAACAGTCGATTACGGTCCTAACTACGACGACCGTTTGAAAGAGCCGCTCGTTCTGCCCAGCCGATTTCCGAATCTTCTGGTAAACGGTTCTGCGGGAATCGCAGTCGGAATGGCGACTAATATCCCGCCGCATAACCTCAGAGAAGTTACCGACGCTATTTGTTTGGTCATAGATAATCCCGACGCTACGCTCGATGAAATCATGGAGTGCATAAAAGGCCCTGATTTCCCCACGGCGGGAATAATTATGGGGCGCGCGGGGATCCGCGCGGCGTACGCCACGGGCAAGGGCAAGATAACCCTGCGCGCACGGGCGGATATCGAGGAGACCAAAAGCGGCAAATACCGCATAGTTGTCACAGAGCTTCCGTATCAGGTCAACAAGGCGCGCCTTTTGCAGGCGATAGCCGAGCATGTTAAAAACAAAAAGCTCGAAGGCATCACGGGACTGCGTGACGAATCCGACCGCGACGGCATGAGAATGGTTATCGAACTGCGTGCTGGTGAAAATCCGCAGGTTATGCTCAATAAGCTGTATACTTATACGCAAATGCAGGAAACAGTCGGCGTTATCATGCTCGCGCTTTGCGACGGTCAGCCGAAAATTATGCCGCTCAAAGAGGTAATAGAACATTATATCGACTTCCAGTGCGAGGTCATACGCAGAAGAACCGTGTTTGAGCTTAAAAAGGCAAAAGAGCGCGCACACATTTTGGAAGGTCTGAAAATCGCGCTTGACAATATCGACGAGGTAGTTAAGATACTGCGCGCTTCAAAATCCATTCCTGAAGGCAAACAGAATTTGATGGAGCATTTCGGTTTAAGCGACGCGCAGGCGCAGGCTATCGTTCAGATGCCGCTCGGACGTTTAACAGGTCTTGAGCGCGACAAGATTGAATCGGAACTCGCGCAGCTTATGGAGAAAATCCGAGAGTTCACAGAAATTCTCGAAAGCCATCAGTTGGTTTTGGGAATTGTCAAAAAAGAAATCTGCGCGCTTAAGGACAAATACGGCGACGAACGCCGCACCGAAATTCAGGCGGTCAGCGGCGAGGTTGATATAGAGGATCTTATCCCCGAGGAGGAAAGCGTTGTAACGCTGACCCACTACGGCTATATGAAACGTCAGCCGATCGAGGTTTATAAAACCCAGAAGCGCGGCGGACGCGGCGTTTCCGGAATGAAACAGCGCGAAGAGGATTTCGCCGAGGAGCTGTTTGTGTGCTCATCGCACGACACGCTTTTGTTTATAACCACCCGTGGAGTAATGTATAAGCTAAAATGCTATGAGATTCCCGAGGGTTCAAAAACGTCAAAGGGCGTAAATGTTGTGAACCTGCTTCCGCTTGAAGCAAATGAAAAAATAAGCGCTATGATTAAGATAGAGGGATTTGAGTCGGACGATTACCTTGTTATGGTGACCCGCCGCGGCGTTATCAAGCGAACCGAGCTCAAGGCGTTTAAGAACATTCGTAAGGGCGGACTCAAAGCGATAAATCTCGACGAAGACGACGAGCTTGCATGGGTACACCGCACATCGGGCGGCGACGATATCATTATCGCGACCAAAAACGGTATGTCAATAAGAATGAACGAACAGCAGACGCGCGGGCTTTCGCGTGCGGCAAGAGGCGTGCGCGCTATCAAGCTGCGCGAGGGCGACGAGGTCGTCGGAATGGACCGTGTTGTTCCCGGCGCTTGCTTAATGACGGTAACCGACAAGGGTCAGGGAAGACGCACGCGGCTTGAAGAGTATAAAAACCAGTCGCGCGGCGGATACGGTAAGCTCAATTATCACGTAGGCGAGGAAAAGGGTCATGTTGTCGGAATAAAGGTTGTTAACGAAGACGACGATCTTATTATAATTTCAAACGACGGAATCATAATCCGAATCAGAGTTTCCGACGTCAACGTCATGTCCCGCTATGCGTCGGGCGTTCGCGTAATGCGTGTTTCGGGTGAGACTAAGGTTGTGAACTTTGCGCGCGCCGACCGCGAGGAAGACGCTGACGTTGAGCAGTTAGAGCAGAGTGAAGAAGGGAATACCGCAGATATTTCTGCCGCTGAGGCGGTTGTAGAAGAACAGTCGGCGGACGAAGCAGGCGGAAATGCTGAAAACGAAGAATAAGTCTTTAACATCAGCTCTCGTAATAATATTGAAAAACCAAACGCGCCGATTTCGGCGCGTTTGGTCAAATACGGCGGGTGCAGATATTGCAGATGCGGGGTGAGGGCGTGAAAAACATCGTTTACGACATCCAAACGAACGAAACGCAGGGAGACTTTCCGTACAAGCTGTTTTACTGCGAAAGAGGGATAACCGCCGACCACTGCCACATGGAAACGGAGATCGTTTATATTCTGAGCGGAAAAGCCACAGCTGAAATAAACGGAGTGCGGTATAAGCTTAATAAAGGCGATGTTTTCTTTGCCGCCAGCGGAGACGTACACAGCATCGAATATTCCGAGCACAAAAGGCTGGTAATACAGTTCAAGCTGGATATTTTAAAAGAGCTGTATACTTATCAGGAGGATATTGACTTTATCTTTTCGAAGCTTCATTCGGGAGCGAGGGTGAGCACCGGCTGGAGCGAGCGGACAAAATCCCGCTTTACCGATATTTTAAACAAGCTGATGTCGGCGGAGGATATAAAGAGCGAGCCGCTGTACAGAATCAGGGTATATTCGCTTTTGTACAGTCTTGCGGATATTTTTGCGTCCGAGCTTCCGGAAGACGAGGAGCAAAAACAAAAGCTTTGGCTTTTATCCAACAAAAAGGATTATGCAAAAATTGAAAAAATGTTCGTTTACATACATAAGAATTTCGATAAAAATATAACTCTTGAAAGTATGGCGGCGCAGTTTCATTACTCCGCGAACTATTTCACGAGGCTGTGGAAAAAATACATCGGCACATCGTTTCATCAGTATTTAAACGAATACCGGATAACACAGGCGATGGCGATGCTTCGGGAGACCGACCTGTTTGTTGTCGATATTGCTTATAAAACAGGTTTTCAGAGCATAAAGTCGTTCAACCGCGTATTCAAGCAGATAACAAATATCAGTCCCACGCAGTACAGAGAAACGGCGGTGGTAGAAACAAATGCTCACAGCAAAGCGGTTTGACAGACTAAAAATGACGCAAAAGCTTTAATAATCGGGTTTTGTACAAAAATGCAAGAAAAAAACGAAAAGCCTATTACGTCAAAATGATGTCGGAATAGTGGATAAATTGTGAAATAATTACAAATAAAAGACAGAGTGGTTCTGTCTTTTATTTTTTAATGCATACAGTATACAGTTTTTCAGACTCATTGACTCCCAAAAAGATATTTATCAAAAAAATTTTTACGCTCCTGATTTCGACAAACTTAGATAAAATTGGAATGATAAAATAAAATTGTTCTAAAGAGATACCGGTTTTTGCAATATTAAAGTTTTTTCTTAAAATGCTTTATATTATTTTGAGCGCGCCAAAAGAAAAAAGGTGTTTTAAGGTGTTTTGCACTAACCATTTGTAAAAAGGAGGCGAGAAAAATCAGATAAAACCGGATATCGTTCTGTACAACAAAATTATGTTAAGTAAATCAAGGAGGAATTGTTATGTTAAATGAGAAAAAAACTTCCGGTTCAAACGATTTATCAAAAACAAATGAAAAGGATGTGCAAATTATGAAAAACGATAAATTCTTTGATATTCTGTTCGACGTTATAAATGATTCCGATTGCCTTGCGCTTGCTGATTTGGAATCAGACGCACAGTTGCACACCATCACTGCAACGCTTGACGATGGCAGTAAATTCAAGATAGAGATCGGGATCTGCGCGTAAAAGCAAATTAAATACTTATATAATCTGTTGCGAATAAAGAAAGCGGCTGTAACCAAACAGGAATGTTGGCTACAGTCGCTTTCTTGAATGCGGATATGGTGTTTTAATGTCGGTAATTCCAAGCAGGTAATCTACGCTTGTGTTGTAAAATTCCGCAAGGCGGATGAGAACGTCGAGAGGAATAGCCCGCTTTGAGCATTCGTAATATGAATATGCACGCTGAGGGACGCCGATTTTTTTACCAAGCTCTTCCTGGGTTAAATCCATGTCTTCGCGCAGGTCTCTTATTCTGCGATATACTGTCATTTTTTATTCACCCTTTGTAGCCCCGGCGTTTTAAATGCGGTCGGCTGAAATGAACAGGGCATAAAAAGCCGCTGTTATCTACAGTATATCCAGAACAAAATGGTCTATTGATTCATAGAACAATTTGTTCTATAATGAAATCAAAACGCACGAAAGGATCGGTATAATTGAAAAAATAACAGCATTAATTTTAAGTATCACGGTACTGCTGCCCATATTCTCAATGACGGCGGGTGCTGCGGGCTCGGAATTTGATTCGGCAGCCCCGATACAACTGAACAGCCCGTATATCGGCTCGATTGCCGATGATTATCAAGAGGATTATTATTCTTTTACGCTTTCACAAAGCGGCTCGGTCAGTATTGATTTTTCCCATGCAAACCAGTTTGACACGAATGAATATTTTAATATCACTTTTTTAACAGCTCAACCGAGGAAATATGCGTTGTTTCTTCAGCGGGTACGGATGTTAGCTTAAAAAGCTATACGTTTGGTCTTGCGGCGGGAACGTATTATCTGCGCATACGCGGCGGAGATTGGTATGCGGGGTATTATGCGGGATATGCAAGGCTTTCGGCGTAAAAAAAGACCTTGTAGAATTTACTCTACAAGGTCAATTTTTCTATTGGATTTTTGCTATTTGGGTTTGCCCCAAATCACAACAGTCCTTAGCCTTATTTCTGGGCTATCGCTGCCTGTGCCGCCGCCAAGCGGGCTATCGGAACGCGGAAGGGCGAGCAGGAAACATAGTCAAGACCGAGCTTGTTGCAAAATTCAACAGAAGTCGGGTCTCCGCCGTGCTCTCCGCAGATACCAACGTGGAGCGAGCCGTTAACGGACTTGCCGAGCTTAATAGCGGTTTCCATCAGCTTGCCTACGCCGACCTGGTCGAGTTTTGCAAACGGATCGTTTTCAAAAATCTTAGCGTCGTAGTAAGCGTCGAGGAACTTGCCTGCGTCGTCGCGGCTGAAGCCGTAGGTCATCTGAGTCAGGTCGTTTGTACCGAAGCAGAAGAAGTCGGCTTCTTTGGCGATTTCGTCAGCGGTCAAAGCGGCGCGCGGGATTTCGATCATCGTTCCTACCTCATACTCCATGTCGGAGCCTGCGGCGGCGATTTCGGCGTCGGCCGTTTCAACAACGAACTTCTTAACATATTTGAGCTCTTTGATGTCGCCAACCAGAGGAATCATGATTTCCGGCTTGGTGTTCCATTCCGGATGAGCTTTCTTAACGTTTATAGCCGCGCGGATAACAGCCTTTGTCTGCATCTTTGCGATTTCGGGATAGGTTACAGCCAAGCGGCAGCCGCGGTGACCCATCATCGGGTTGAACTCGTGGAGAGAATCGATGATAGCCTTAATCTGCTCAACGGTTTTGCCCTGAGCGTCGGCAAGCTTCTTGATGTCAGCCTCTTCGGTGGGAACAAACTCGTGAAGCGGAGGATCAAGGAAACGGATAGTTACGGGGTTGCCCTCGAGCGCTTCATACAGCTTTTCAAAGTCGCCCTGTTGCAATGGGAGAATCTTTTCGAGCGCAGCTTCTCTTTCCTCGGTGGTATCCGAGCAGATCATTTCGCGGAATGCCGCGATTCTGTCTTCCTCAAAGAACATGTGCTCGGTACGGCAAAGACCGATACCCTCGGCGCCCAGCTCGCGGGCTTTTTTAGCGTCCGCAGGGGTGTCGGCATTGGTTCTTACCTTCATTGTTCTGTATTTGTCGGCCCATTCCATGATTCTGCCGAACTCACCTGCTATTGTAGCGTCTACAGTCGGGATGATGCCGTCGTAGATGTTACCGGTGGAGCCGTCTATCGAAATAGCATCGCCCTCGTGGTATTCCTTGCCGGCGAGAGTGAATTTCTTGTTTTCTTCGTCCATAACGATGTCTCCGCAGCCGGATACACAGCAGGTACCCATACCGCGCGCAACAACGGCCGCGTGGGAGGTCATACCGCCGCGGACAGTCAAAATACCCTGAGCCGCTTTCATTCCGGTGATGTCCTCGGGGGAGGTTTCAAGACGAACGAGGATAACCTTTTCGCCCTTTTCGTTCCACTCAACAGCGTCCTCAGCCGTGAATACAACCTTGCCGCATGCAGCTCCGGGGGAAGCGCCGAGCGCTTTGCCTACGGGAGTAGCGGCTTTAAGAGCGGCGGCGTCAAACTGCGGGTGAAGCAGAGTGTCGAGGTTTCTCGGGTCAATCATAGCAACTGCCTCTTCTTCGGTTCTCATGCCCTCGTCAACTAGGTCGCATGCGATTTTCAAAGCAGCCTGAGCGGTTCTTTTACCGTTACGGGTCTGGAGCATATAGAGCTTTTTGTTTTCAACGGTGAACTCCATATCCTGCATATCTCTGTAGTGATTTTCGAGGATTTGGCAAACTTCCTTAAACTGCGCGAACGCCTCGGGGAATTCTTTCTCCATCTTTGCGATGGGCATAGGAGTGCGCACGCCGGCGACAACGTCTTCGCCCTGAGCGTTGATAAGGAACTCGCCCATCAGCTTTTTCTCGCCTGTGGCGGGGTCGCGCGTGAAAGCAACGCCTGTTCCGCAGTCGTCGCGCATGTTGCCGAACGCCATC
>CAZHWR010000011.1:10907-48487 GCA_964536085.1 uncultured Oscillospiraceae bacterium | reverse complement strand
CAACGGAATCGACAAGCCCGGCTGGTACACGCTGGAAAACGAATATATGTGCCCTTCGTATTTTGACCTTACGGAATTTAAAACAAAAAACGCGCTGATAAAAGAAGAAAACGATGAATACGTCACAACCTACAGCGAGGTTAAGGACAACGAGGTTTTTGTTGTAAACAGGCAGCTGGAGCGGTGGTTTTACAAATTTAAAAAAGAGGTTATAACAAAATACCTGTCCGGCACGGAGTATTATGAGCAGATAAAGGGGGATATGGAATGAGCTTTGCAAAAACCCTTAGAGTAGAATTTCGCAGACTGTTCACGGGCGCAGGCTTTTGGGCGGCTCTGCTGATATTTACATATTACAATATAAAATGGTTTACCGGCGTGCTTAATCAGTACGCGGGCAAGGATATTATCGACATTCCCTCGGCGGCGATGATGTTTTCCCAAAGGGAAACGGTCGCGGGGCTGGCTATTGTGGGAATAGCGGCGATAGTCTGCGCGCTTCCGTTTGCGGGCAGCTATATATCCGATTTGAAGGCAAAGATGCTTTCGATAACGTTTACCAGAACAAAGCCCGCGTATTATTTTTCCGCAAAGCTTACCGCCGCTTTTTGCGGAACATTTCTTGCGATACTCATTCCGCTTTTGATAAATCAGCTTTTGTGCTGCTGCTTTTTTGAGCAGAGCTCGGCGCTCAACGACCTTTCGCTGACTCCTGCGGGGGGACAAGGCTATTATTTTCAGGAGCTTGCTTCTGTTCCTCTGCCGCTTTTGTTCGACACGCATCCGTATTTATACAATATGCTCTTTGCGGTTATGTTCTCGGCGTTTTTCGGATTGCTTTCCGCCGCGGCGACGGGGCTATCGTTTATCGTAAACCGCTTTCGCCTTATTTCGTTTGCCGCGCCGTATTTGTTTTACATGCTCATGAATTTTATCGACGGATATGTAAATGCCGGAACGGAGCGGACGATGGATCAAACGAACGTCGCGCTCAACAGCTTTTTGATGGTGGAATCCTACGGACTGCATTATTCGTGGTATGTGTTCGTCGGCGAGGCGGCGTTTTTGCTTGTGTTTTCCTGCGCGGCGGCTGTTTACGCATCGCGGCGCGACAAAATGGTGTAAAATGGTAACTGATTATGCTTAAATCAAGGATAATTCTGATTTTAAAGCTGCTTTCGCCGATTTTAGTTGCAGCGCTGCTTTTTTCGGCAGCGGCGGGGGTGTTCACACCGCCGCCAAGCTCCGGCGGGGCGCTGCAATTTGAGGAAGCGTTTGCAAACGGCCTTACAATGGGAGCCGAGCTGAAAAGCGAGCATTTTATTTACATATTGATGTGTCTTTTTCCGTTTACGCTGTTTGAGGTGATGTTCGGAAGCCTTTTTTCAAACGACTTTACAGTCACCTGCGTTTATGTTTTTACCAGAGGCAAAAGCCGAACAAGCTGGTATTTGAAAAAGTGCGCCGTATTGTTTGTTTATTCCGTTGTGTTTGCAGGATTGTTTTTTGCCGGCGGCTTTGCCGTACTGATTATGCATGGCGCCGAAATTACAGGTGTTAGCGAAGCTGTTTGGGTTGCAGCTAAGATTGCGTCTGCGCACGCGCTGATATATTTTACGCTGGCGTTGATACTCAATATTTTAACGGTCGTTGTGGGCAGCTCATACGCTTTTACCGCCGTAAACGCCGTTTTGGCGGGAATGGTGTTTTCGGTGCTTGCGTACGACCCGGAAAATCTCGGGCCGGGCTTCAGATTCAATTTTATCGCAAACCTCATTCCGTCATGGCACAACTTTTCACAGGAAAGCTGGTTGCCTGCGATGAGAGTGATGAAAGTGCAGAAGTTTGACCATTCGTTTACAATAGCGTATTTTGCGGTTATCTGCCTTGCGGTTTTAATTTGCGGCTTGATTATAATAAACAGAATGGACATATCTATTCAGAAAAAGGAGGACGACTAAATGGCGTACATTCAGATTGATAATTACACAAAAAAATTAAAAGGCCGCACGGTTTTGGACGATATAAATCTTTCACTTGAAAAAAATAAAATTTACGGCTTTGTCGGCGCGAACGGTTCGGGAAAAACCATGCTGTTTCGCGCAATATGCGGGCTGATGCGACCGTCTAAAGGAAAGGTCAGCGTCGACGGAAAACGAATCGGAAAAGATATTTCGTCTCCTGAAAGTCTAGGTGTGGTAATTGAAAACGCCGGTCTTTGGCAGAATTACACCGGTATGGAAAACTTGACGCTGCTTACAAAATACGGCAAAAAAATCAGCAGGGAGGATATAAGCGCGGCGATTGAGCGTGTTGGACTCGACCCCAAGGACAGGCGACCGATTCGTAAATACTCGCTTGGAATGAAACAGCGTATAGTGCTGGCGCAGGCGCTTATGGAAAGCCCGGAGCTTCTGATTTTAGACGAGCCGACAAACGCGCTGGACGAAAGCGGCGTGCAGAGTATACGCGATATTCTGCTTGATGAAAAACAGCGCGGGGCGACTATTTTAATCGCAAGTCACAATAAAGAGGATATAGAAAGCCTGTGCGACGAGATATTCCGCATGCAGGACGGCAGGATAATAAACCAGACACAGTCGGCTTGAAAGAAATACCCCTAAACCGCAGCACATATTATTTGCCGAAATATTCTTCGGCTCTTGTGGGCGTATTTGGCGTATACGCACTATTTAAAAAGCTCCCTTTTTATAAGGGAGCTTTTTAAATAGCGCTTCGGTCAAATGATAACGTGAAAGCCGACGCTTAATGACGATTCTTCTTTTCGAGAATCCGCCCAAACAGCGCCGGCTTATATTACATGTTTTTTTGGGATATTTTAAGCAATCATTTGTTAAAAACAGTTGATTTTACACGGTTGGTTCGGATTGTTTGCGGCTTTCCTCTGCGATGTTGAGCTGCTCGTGGAACATGTTCCACAGTTCGGCGTAACCGGGAGTTGCCGGAGTTACCGGCTTTGGAAGCGTATTGGCAACGTCGTTTTGGATTTTTCCCAAACGGTTCATCATAATAATGCGCGTGCCGAGGCACAAGGCTTCCTGAATGTTGTGCGTTATAAAAATAACCGTGGTTTTTTCACGCTCTTTTATCTGCCAAAGCTCCGCCTGAAGCTTGTTTCTCGTCATAGCGTCCAAGCTTGCGAACGGTTCGTCCATCAGTATCAGATTGGGCTTTAAAGCGAGCGATCGCGCGATTGCGGCGCGCTGTTTCATTCCGCCCGAAAGCTGATGGGGATAGAATTTTTTATAAGCCGATAGCCCGACCATTTCTATATATTCGTCAGACCGCGACCTTCTTTCATCCTTCGGCAGCCTGCTGAGTTTGAGAGGATACTGTACGTTTTTTTCAACCGTTTTCCACGGAAGAAGCTGGTTGAAGTCCTGAAAAACAACTATTCTGTCAGTGTCCGGTTTAGTTTTAACTTTGCCGTTGATTTCAATCGTTCCTTCGTAATCCTCAAAGCCTGCAATGCATCTGAGCAGAGTGGATTTGCCGCATCCGGACGGGCCCAATATGCAAAGGAACTCTTCCGGCTTTACTTCAAGCTCGATGTCATTCAGAACATTGTTAATGCTCGAGCTGTTTTTTGTCTGATTTACGTAGGATTTTGAAAGCTCCTTAACTTTTAAGATAGCTTCGCTCATCTTACCATACCCCACTTTCTTATTGTTATTTTCTCTATATTTGCAAAAATGAGGTATTCTATTATAACTCCTATTATCATAATTACAATAAGCGCGGAATAAACGTTGTCATACTTTATCGCTGTTTTCTGAAACATTATGTATGCTCCGATTCCCGCGCCCTTTGAGGCGGTGGCGGAAAAAACAGCTTCAACGCTTATGAATGCGCGCCATGCTCTTGCCCAGCCTGTTTTGAGTCCTGAAAAAATATGCGGCAGGGAGGACGGAAAGTAAATTCCCGGTATTATTGAAAGTTTGTTGTGACCGATGTTTTGCCCCATTTCAACATACAGCTTAGGCGTTGAATGATAGCCGTCGATTATATTTCTGGAAACGGGCCATATTATCGAGTGTATCATTATTATGAGCATGGTGTTGTCAAGCCCTGCCAATACCATGACTACGGGCATTATCGCAATGCCCGGCAGAAGATCCAAAACCGCGACAATCATGCTGTATATAGAGTAAAACGTTTTGGATATAATTGCGCATGCCGACAGAAAAAACGCAAGCACAACACCGTAAAAAAGTCCCTGAAATATCGAAGCCATCGAGTTTTTTATAACTAAAAGCATTTCGCCCTCGGTAAAGCCTTTAATAAAGGCTTTACCGATTTGCGGAATGGAAGGAAATATCGCTTTTCCGTAAATTCCCTTGCTGTATATGTATTGCCAAACCGCAACGATTGCTATTAAAAAGAGCAGCTTGGGAACAATATTTCTGACCCAGTTTGTTTTTTTCATTTTGTAACTCCGTTAGTTTTTTTTATTTTAAACAAAAGCGTTTGCCATACCGCGGGTTTGGCGGTCTTTAGAGTGAATTTGCATCCAAACAGTTTCAAATCGCAAATTTCGACATTTCCGAAACCCGACGAACATGAAGCTTATAACTTCATGCTCGTTTCGGTGCAAAATGAAAAATCGGAATAACAGTTATTATTCTGTAACGTTATCGTACGCCAAGTCGCTCAAAGAGGTTATCTCGGTTTCGATAAACTCGGCGCGTTTCATAAACTGGGCGACCTCGAGTATTCCTGTGGCATTGGACTGGAAAAATACATCGTCCTGTGCTAGATATGAAACCAGATCGTCTTTTTCGATCTCGGTCGATTCAGAAAGCAACTCGGCAACCTCTTCGTGATTGTTGTTGACATATTCCATAGCTTCATTTGTAGCTTTTATCAAAGCCTCGTAAGCCTCGGTATTGTCGTGAAATGCCTGTGTTGTAGTACCTACGATAAACGGGCAGCCTTTGGGAAAAGCGTTGCGGACTTCCTCGATCTCGTGAACGTCAGAATCGGCAAGTCCCTGTTCAAGGTAAGGAGTCGCGGTCACCTGCGCGGTTACCTGGTCGTTCAAAAGAGCTTGAAGACCATCGGGATGCGCCATTGCGGTGATGTTGCCGTCAAGAGCTCTTGCGTCTCCTAAAACCTGTTCGCATGCCATCGCAAGAACTATGTGCTGCGCGCTGCCGATATTAACGAGCGCTATCTGCTGACCGGAAGTAAAATCCTTGAGCGAATTTATCGATGTGTCTTTAGTGATAAGTCCGTTCGGAGCGCCTCCGATAGCGGAGTAGATCTTCCAAAGACTGGATGCTGCGCCTGTGATGGCGGGACCGTATCCGACGTAAGCCACGTCAAGGGTTCCGGCTGCGACCGCGTCGGTTATAGCTGATCCGGAGCTTATAACCTGATATTCGATTGTGTAATCGGGAAGATATTTTTCCAAGAGCTTCTGTTGCTCCATTACCATAACCGGAGCATAGGCTATTCCGTATTGGTAGGCGAGTGTGATTTTTTTCTCAGCGGTGGTGTTAGCACTCTCGGCGTCGGACGATGAGCATCCGGCCATAACGCCTGCTGCGGTTATTACCGCCAGAGCCGCCGCTATAATTTTTTTAAATCTCAATATATTTTCCTCCTTAATAAAATACTGATTTTAATAATTTTGAAAACATGTTTTGCGCAATTACAAATTTTCTATAATTCTAAAATAACATGAGATTTTGCTATTTTAATTCTAATATAGAATCAAAATATTTTTAAATATCATTTTAATTCTTAAATAGAATTAAATAGAATTATTATCTTACAAATATTTTGATTAAATAATCATATATTTTTAGAAATCGGTCTATGTTTAACTTTGTGCTGTTAGCAAAAATTGCATCTGGTTAAGCGTACATTTTATAAAATTAAACGGTTAAGTTATTATCAGCACCGGAAATTTAAAACGGATATCCTGTCAGGTGTCAGTAAAGTACGGTAGTTTAAAAGAAAGGAAAGGTTACAATGGATTATAAGTCAGGCTATTATCTGCTGTTTAACAAGATGACAGAAATGATATTGCAGCTTGAAAACACGCAGATAGAAGCAGAGGAAAGCGTTATATGCGATGACGATCCCGAAATTAAAATATTGTTCCCCGGCGGGGAAATGAATATATAGATGCTCCGCTGCGTTAAAAGCGATGAGCGGAATCTTTTTGCTGATATTATCCCGGATGTGTTCAGTATAAATAAACGGCGATTTAATTGTGCGCATATCTGATTTAGATACGGCGATCGGACTTGCTATATCGCCGGGATTAGTGTATAATCTATATTATTGTGCGTGGTATGACTTTTCCCGCGCAAATATGCCGTGAAAACATATACGGCGAATGAAAGGTTTGATTATAGCAAATGAAATCAGTTAAGATCGCCGTGGCAGCGGCGCTGTGTGCTGTTTTGCTGTGCGGATGTGCGGGTGGTTCTGCGAATACGGCAAGCGTTGATTCTCAGGACGGGCAGACTACGGAGAACACAACATCCGTTGCATATATTAAACCCACCAGTTCATCGGTAATATCGCTTCCGTCCGAAGACAGTGACGATTGGGCGCTGTTTTTGGTGAACGGCTATTTCAGTTTACCCAGTAGCTACAGCCCCGAAACGGTTGAAATCGAAGAAGGAAAAGAGTTCCATAAAAAGGCAGCGGATGATTTTAAAAGTCTTCTCGAGGCTGCAGAGGAATCGGGAAATCAGCTTTACATTGTTTCCACCTACAGAACTATTGAGTACCAGAGAAACCTGTTTGAAAACAATGTTGCAAAGCTGAAAGAGGGGGGCATGACCGAAAAAGAAGCGAGAGCAGAGACTGCGCTCAATATTCAAAAGCCCGGCAAAAGTGAACATAACACAGGGCTTGCCGCGGATTTGGTTTCGGCAGACTGGTACACTGAGCATGATGATTTGACGGAAGAATTTGAAAATACTGGCGAGTTTGAATGGCTGTCGGAAAATGCTTATAAGTACGGTTTTATTTTGCGTTATCCTAAGGGTAAGGAGGATATAACCGAAATAACCTATGAGCCATGGCATTACAGATATGTGGGCAAAGAAAACGCCAAAAAGATTTATGATTCGGGACTTTGCTTAGAAGAATATATGCAGACGGTGCAAAAGTAGAGACAAGCGGATACAATCACAGCGCCCCGCGCAACGGACAAGAGCCGATGCGCGGGGCGCTGTTTGTGCTTGCAGACGAAAAAGTTAATACGTAAGGAAATCAAATGAGAAATTCAATGTATTGTTTTTTGTGACCAATTTATTATCGCCATAAACAAATTCATAGTATTTGATACTTTCGCCAAAAATATTTCCAGCTTTGGTGTTTGTATATTTTGTCATTGAAGAAATCGCATTTTGGCGATTTTCTTCAACCATTTTGCTAGGGTCATAATCCTTATAGCTATCAAAAGGTGAGAGTTTATAAGAAGAAACCTTCCTAGAGACTATGAATATTCTGTATTTTCCAACAGGAACTTTGCTTAATTCGTAATTACCATATCCATCACATGAAGCAATATACACTCCGTTTTTATTTAGGTATGCTGTATTATCTTGAATATAAAAAGGATTTTTAAATTTTACTTTTTTTGCAGAGCCGTCCGTATTGACCACGACAACCGTTGCCTTCGAATCACCATATCGGTAATCCTTTCCTAAATAATAATAGGTTACAGTTCCTTTGATACTGCCATAATTTACCTTAACAGTTACCTTACATTTATATTTCTTTTTTCCGACTTTTGCGGTAATAGTCGTTTTACCGGCTTTTTTTGCTTTTACCTTACCCTTTGAAGACACGGTGGCAATGTTTGTTTTGGAGGAACTCCACTTTACTTTCTTTTTATTGTTTTTCAGTTTTAAAGTATAGCTTTTACCAGTATACAGAGTTAATTTTGTTTTATTTAGGGCTACTTTTTTGCTTTTGCTGGCAGCAGCAGATACTATGGGTATGCAAGGAGTTTGCGGCATAGGAATAGTTGCAATTGTACCTATGCATAGCAAAATAGCAAATGCGGATAATAGTTTTTTCATTAGATTTTCTCCTTATAAATAGAATCAACAAAACTAGTAAATTCTTATAATTGCTTTGCTGTTAATCTTATTTTAGCAGTCAATAATTATATTGTCAAGTGTAATTACACTTTTAATTACTTAAATATAGCAAGCGATTTCGTTAAACTTAAAGTGGAAGGAGCGATGATATATATGCGCTTGGATTACACTTTGCTTGGAAAACGTTTGGCAAAAGCGCGCAAAGCCAAAGGATTGACACAGGAAAAGCTGGCGGAACAAACCGGTCTTGCAAACAATTATATATCCAATATTGAAAACAATCGCTCCATACCGAGTTTAGAAACGCTGATTAAGCTGTGCGAAGCACTTGCAATCACACCGAATGATTTGCTGCTTGGTGTATCTGTCGCGTCGGATACCTATATGTATCATGAAATTGAAGAAAAAATAAGACTATGCACGCCAAAAGAAAGAAGACTGATTGAGGAAATTATTGCTTTGATTTTACAACAAAGAGACGAAAAGCGGGGACTGTAGCCACAAAGTTGTACTCCTTTTTAGCGAGGCGCGATTTTCGCCCAAATGCAGGATATTTTTTCTTGTCTTGCAAATCCATGCGTTTAAAATCTTATTTTTATCCTCTTAACACTTTGTTAAAACCTTAACAACATGACCAAAAAATGGCGGGAAAAAGGATTTGTTTCTATGTTTTATACATTGACTTTGCGGGGCTGGGTAAACTATAATGATATCGGTGAAAATTTTAATATTTTCGGCTGCGGCAGGGCGTCAGCTTTGCATGGTCACTTGAAAGGAGAAGCAAATTATGCTCACAAACAACAAAAATGTTCTCAGCTGGGTCGACGAAATGGTCGCTCTTTGCAAGCCCGATGAAGTGGTTTGGATCGACGGAAGCGACGAACAGCTGACTGATTTAAGAGCTCAGGCGATAGCTTCCGGTGAAATGGAAGCGCTCAACGAAGAAAAGCTTCCGGGTTGTCTTTTGCACAGAACGTTACCGAACGACGTTGCCCGTGTTGAAGACAGAACCTTTATATGCACAAACACTAAAGAAGAAGCAGGTCCTATCAACAACTGGTGCGATCCTGAAGAAATGTATGCGAAGCTTACCCCGATGTACGACGGCGTTATGAAAGGCCGCACAATGTACGTTATTCCTTATTCAATGGGCCCTATAGGCTCGCCTTTGGCAAAAGTCGGCGTTGAGCTTACAGATTCTATTTATGTTGTTCTCAATATGGACATCATGACCCGCATGGGCAAAGCGGCTTTTGAAAACTTAGGCGACGTTTCCGACGACTTTGTTCGCGGACTTCATTCAAAAGCGGACATCGACCCTGAAAAACGTTATATCGTTCACTTCCCGCAGGATAACACTATTTGGTCTATAAACTCGGCTTACGGCGGAAACGTTCTTCTCGGCAAAAAATGCTTTGCTTTGAGAATCGCTTCTTATCAGGGTAAAAATGAAGGCTGGATGGCTGAGCACATGCTTATTTTGGGCATTGAGAATCCGCAGGGCGAGGTCAAATACATCACTGCGGCGTTCCCGTCCGCCTGCGGAAAGACCAATCTTGCAATGCTTATTCCGCCTGAGGTTTACAAAAAGCAGGGCTACAAGGTTTGGACAGTAGGAGACGATATTGCGTGGCTCAAGCCTGGAAAAGACGGCAGACTTTACGCTATCAATCCTGAAAACGGATTCTTCGGAGTAGCTCCCGGAACAAACGCTAAATCCAACTTCAACGCTTTGGAATCCACCAAAAAGAACACTATATTTACAAACGTTGCACATAATCTGGAAGATAATACCGTTTGGTGGGAAGGACTTGACAAGAATCCCCCCGAAAATGCTGTTGACTGGAAGGGCAATCCGTGGAACGGCAAGCAGAGCGAAGAAAAGGGCGCTCATCCGAATTCCAGATTTACTGCTCCTGCTCAGAACTGCCCCTGCATTTCTCCCGAATTTAACAACCCCGAGGGTGTTCCGATCTCTGCTATGATATTCGGCGGACGCCGCGCTAAAACCGCTCCGTTGGTATATCAATCGTTCGACTGGAACCACGGTGTTTTTGTTGGATCTACAATGGCTTCTGAAACAACTGCCGCCGCAACCGGCGCAGTAGGCGTTGTCCGCCGCGATCCGATGGCTATGCGTCCGTTCTGCGGATATAACATGGGCGATTATTTTGCACACTGGATCGAGATGGGTGCAAAAATCGGAGATAAAGCTCCTAAGATATTTAATGTCAACTGGTTCAGAACCGACGACGAGGGTCATTTCATCTGGCCCGGCTTCGGCGATAATATGCGTGTTCTCATGTGGATACTTGCCCGCTGCGACGGCGAAGTAGACGCTGTTGAGACTCCTATCGGCTATGAGCCTAAGCCTGAGGACATCAATATCGACGGTCTTGACATCTCGGTTGATGTTATCAAGGAACTGCTCACGGTTGATAAAGGCCTTTGGAAAGAGGAAGCAAAGGGAATCCGCGAGTTCTACGCTCAGTTTGGCGACAGACTTCCCAAAGAGCTTTCAGACGAGCTTGACGCTTTGGAAAAAAGACTTGGTTAATTGCCGACGATTTGGATTAAATGATAAAAATCCCCCGCTTATATAAGCAGGGGATTTTTTATAAAACAAGACCTCTTTTAAAAAGAGGTCTTGTTTTGCACATTGAAATGATTCAGCCGGTATCTATTTGTATTTATAGAACATATCTTCGACGTATTCTGAATCGACCGGTTCACCCTCGGTGGTATAGATATAATATTCACTGTCAAGCTCTTCGCCGAGCGTGCAGATTATCTCGCCAGTGTTCCATATATAAAAAGCAATTTCCTGATGTGTATTTGTTATGACTGTGCAAAGAGTAAAATTTGTATTGTCGAAAACCTCGGGCTCGCGGTCTTCGGGAAGCTTTTCCGATTTTTTATATTCACCGATCCGTGCAATGTCGGCGGAATCGGTCACAGTAATATCGTTTCCGTCGCTGTCTGTTAATATAAGCTCGGAAATATCGGAAAGCTGGGTTCCCAAATCGGTTAGAAGCGGCGAGTGACTGTTGCATGATGTCAAAGCCAATGCACTAATAATTACAGGGAGAATAATGGTTATCGGTTTTTTCATTTTATAACTTCCTTTTTCTTATAGCTGAATACGTAAAATATACCGATTCCAATCGGAAAATAAAAGGTTATAAACCGCCACAGAAGCATGGCGATTGAAACGAATTTACGGAAAAACATTTCAAACATAAAATAAAAGCTCAGCTCTGCGCCGCCCGCGCCGCCCGGAAGCGGAACAAACGATGACACCATTGTAACAAACGCCTGGGCGCTTATTAAGTTGACGGGAGAAAGTCCGAAAATCCCGAATGCAAACGACAGGATATAAGGTATCATAAAAAATATCGTAAGCTGTACTGCACTGAGCAGAGTACATTTTAAAACGAGCGGCAGATGACTTTTCAGTACTGTGAAGGATTCATAGAATCCGATGATTTCCCTGTCGATTTTTTCACAGGCCGCATCTGGATTTTTGACGATTTTTATTTTGCAGAGCAAGCGGATAATAAAATGTGCGCATCTTGAAGTGAAATTCCTGAAAAAGAATACGGAAAGCAGGGCAAGAACGACCGCAGTGTTCACGGCGAATCCCAGCAGGATCATGTATTTAAATCCCTGTATCTTTCCGGCAAAATAACTGAATTTTAATACTATCGCCGCAATGGAATAAAGCGTTAATGTGACCTGGTAGATGATGAATTTTATCAGCAGCGAGCAGGTGGATACTCCGAGCGGTACGCCGGATTTTAAAAGGCTGTACGCCTGCATAGGCTGACCGCCGCTTGCAAACGGCGTGACGCAGTTGAAAAACTGTCCTATCATTGAGGTGCGGAAAGTGTTCCTGAATTTTTGCTCAGGGCAGAATACTTTTATTATTGTATGCAGAACAGCGCCCTCCAAAAACCAGTAAATGATTATCAGTCCGAAAGCCGCGGCTAAAATGAATGGATTCGTTGCTTTTAAACCGTGAATGATATTTTCAATTCCCTCTGTGCAGACGACATATGCTATCAGTGCTGCAAATGCTGTAACAATAAAAGCAATATTCAGCTTTTTGTGTTTCATAGGGCTTCGTTTTTGCTCCTTGATTTTTTACCGGCACGCTTTAAAAAACGCTGTTGGCGCTTAAATCTAAGCGGAAGCTTTTCATTCAAAACGTCGGTGTATAATTTGTTCCACATAGAGGCTATGTGATTCTCGTTGTAATAATTGTGACCTTTTGCGGACATTCTTGAAGCGTTTGAATAGTATTCTTCCGAGCCTTGAAGCGCTTGGAGTTGCTTTACAAAACTGTCGACACTATCGCCCTTGAGATAAAAATCAAAAAGAATATTTTTATAAATGTCGAGATCGCGGAGCAAAATGGGTTTTCCGCAGCACATTGCTTCAAGCACGGTCATCGGAAAGAGTTCTTCATAAGACGGCAAAAACATAACGTCGGAAATATTGTAGATTTCATTCATATGCTCGCGGTCTATTATGCCCGGAAATTTAACGTTTTTGGGCGGATTCTTTACAAGCTTTTTGATTTTTTCGTAGCCGTCGGTGATTTTGCCGAACGAGAATCCTCCCGCCCAAATAAACTGCACATCCGGCAGGGCTTTTGCACATTCTATGAAATCAAAAATCCCTTTTCGGGTTTGAAGCTGCCCCGCGCACATAACGGTAAATTTATTTTCAACGCCGTATTTTATGCGCAGCTTTTGTTTTTTACTTTCGGAAACAGGGTGAAATTCGGCATCGCTGACGTAGTTCGGGATATAGTATATCTTTTCGCGGGAGATGCCGTAGTCCTCAAGCTTTTTAATAAAATAAGGATTTACGGTCACAAGATAATCCATTGATTTGTAAAACGCTATCAAATATCTGTAAAAAACCCGTCTCGAAAGCTTCGGAAGGTGAAGGCTGTTGTCGATGGTTTCCGGAAGGCAATGAACGTACCCTATACAGACACCCATATGCTTAACCCACGGCAAAGAAAAATAATATGTAAGGTTAAATGTGTGAAAATGGGTTATATCCGCAAAGCTGTCTGAGTTTTCGCGGATGATATATTTATTCGAAAGATATTTTTTGCAAAGCGATACCTGTTCGTCATATGCGGAGCCGACGCCTTGACCCTTAACTGTATTGGCAGTCGACCGCATGTTGATTACCTGCTTTGAATTTTGGGTGTTCTTTCCTAAACGTTTTCGCATGATTATGCTCATCCTTTTCACAAATGCTGTGTTTTGACTGAAATGTCAAAGCACGGCAAGCTTGAATAACGTTTGTTTTCAAGCTATAATTTTGTTTTGGCGCAAAGCGCCGCATATCAGGTGTTTCTTCTGTTTATACAGTCGGAACCCACAGGAGCTTGATTTGGTTTTAAGTCATCTGCGTTGATCACAGCATTGAGCAAATAACCGCATGGTATAGATAAACCATCATGCCGATTGCTGAAATGCGGTGGAGTGCGTATTAAAAAAGCTGTGCAACAACTACTTTGCGATTATTATACCACACTATTAATTTTTGTTCAATAATAGTGACTTTTTTGTAATTTTTTCGCATATTTAGTTTATTTTGGTGATTCTTCCCGTGTTATCAGTGGTATAGGGCTTGTCGAAAATAATTTCAGATACGAGCTTGAATTCGTATCCGCTGTTTTTGATTTGAGGAATGATTTCCTTAAGAGCGCTCGCTGTCATTTTGGATTTTGAATCCACATGAAACAGCATGATACTGCCGTTTTGCAGATTTTTAAAAACTCTTTGGCAAATAGATTCAACAGTTGCCTCAGGCTTCCAGTCGCATGAATCGCAGTCCCATTGAATAACCGACAGCAAAAGCTCCTGAAGCGTTTTGAGCATTTCATTATCGTATTCGCCGTACGGCGCGCGGTACAGCTTTGGATATTCGCCTATGGCTTTTTTTATCGCTTCGCCGGACTCATTAGTGTCTTTAATTAGCTCGCTTTTTGAAAGCGAAGCGACATGCGGATGGGTATTTGAATGATTGCCGATTTCGTGCCCTGATTCGTGAAGCGCCTTGATTTTGTCGGGATAGTTTTCGGCAAATTTTCCCGTGACAAAGAATGTCGCCGGTATTCCATTTTGCGTAAGGATTTCTGAAATTTCATCAAGATCGGAGTCCTCCCACGCGCAGTCGAACGTCAGCGCGACATACGGTTTTTCGGTGTTCACGCCGTATATCGGATATATTTTATCCTGTGCATTTGTTTTAACTCCCACAGTGAACGCCGTGGCGAGCAGTATTGCAAGCCCTGCTGAAAAAACGGCTATTTTTGCGGTCTGTAGCTTTATCACAAAGGTTTTCATAAAAATCGACCTTTCTGTTTTATTCTTGCTTCTTGCATCTTGTATCTGTTAGGGTAAATTATATTTTAAAGGTACTTGTACAAATTCAAAAAATTTTATATTATAATTTAAGACAACTTATTTCTGAAAGGCAGAACGATGATACTTTCTGTTAATAATATTGAAAAAAGCTTTGCTGATGAACTGATACTGAACGACGTTTGCCTTACGGTAAACGAAAACGACCGCATCGGTCTTGTGGGCGCAAACGGAACGGGAAAAACAACGCTTCTTAATATTATATGTAAAAAGCTCGGATGTGATAAGGGAGAGGTCTCGTATAAAAGCGGACTTAGTATCGGGTATCTTGAACAGGGAAGCGGACTTGGCGGAGAAAACACAATTTGGGATGAAATGCGCGGCGTATTTTCAGAGCTTTTTAAGGTCCAAAATAAAATGCGGGACATTGAAGAAAAAATGACGGCGCTCGATTCGGAAAGCTGCGAGTATAAAAGTCTGGTCGCTGAATATTCTCATATATCTGGATATTTTGAACAGCTAGGCGGCTATGATATAGATGTTAAAATCAAAACGGTTTTAAACGGGATGGGCTTTTTGGAAAATGTGTGGCAAAGGGAAATTAAAAGTCTGTCAGGCGGCGAAAAAACACGGCTTGCGCTGGCAAAACTGCTTTTGGAACAGCCGGAACTGTTGATTTTGGACGAGCCGACAAACCATCTCGACTTTAAAACGCTTATGTGGCTGGAGGATTATCTCGGCAGATACACAGGAGCGCTTATTTTGGTTTCGCATGACAGATATTTTCTGGACAAGCTTATAAAGACCGTGTGGGATTTGAGCGGGGCGCGCATTGAAGTATACAAAGGGAACTATTCTAAATACAAGCAGCTAAAGGATGAATGGACAGCTCATCAGCAAAAGGAGTACGACAGGGTTTCACAAAAGCGGGAGCAGCTGTTTGATTATGCGCAGAAAAACATTGTACGGGCGTCTACGTCAAAAATGGCGAAATCGCGCTTAAAGCAGCTTGAAAAGCTCGAAATGCCGAAAAAGCCGAAGGCGGCGGTGAAGCCTCCGAGGTTTTCATTTAAATATCTCAAAGAGCCTGTAAAGGATGTTTTAAAGGTGGAGCATCTGCGGCTTTGCGCGGGGGATAAAACGCTTGCAGAGGATATAAGCTTCACGGTGCGCCGTTCGGAGAAAGTGGCTATAATCGGTGATAACGGCGCGGGCAAATCAACGCTTTTAAAAGCGCTTGTATACTCGGATAATGATGATAAGCATATTAAATGGGGAATGAATGTTTCAGCCGCGTATTACGACCAAGAGAACAAAAATCTTGATTTTGACGGTACGCTTGAAGAGCAGATTCACAACCGTTTTCCGTCGCGTACCCAGTCGGACGTGCGCACGCTTTTGGGCGCGGTGGGAATTACCGACGACAATGTTTTTAAGACTGTTTCTATGGTTTCAGGCGGAGAGCGGGCTAAATTGGGGCTTGCCATAGTTTCGGCGCAAAATGCAAACACGCTTTTGCTGGACGAGCCGACAAACCACCTTGACCTGATAAGTAAGGAAGCGATTGAAAAAGCTATGGTCGAGTTTGACGGAACGCTTATATTTGTGTCGCACGACAGGTATTTTCTTAATTCAGTACCCACCAGGATTATCGAGCTTGCAAACGGCGAGGCGAATTTTTACGACGGCGGGTTTGACGACTATCTTGCGCAAAAGCAGATAAGAGAAGCTCAGTCCGAGAGCGCTCAGGAGGTACGGACTGAAGCCGTAAAGCCTGCGACTGAATCGCAAAAATCGTTTTACAAAACTAAGGAGCAAAGAAGTGAGCAGGCTCGTCGCCGCGCGCGTATAAAAGCGCTGGAAACGCTTATTGCCGAAAACGAAGCCGAAACCAAGCGGCTTGAAGCCGGAATAGCGGACCCTGAAAACGCAGCGGATTACGGTTCGCTGTCGGAGCTTTGCAGCAAGCTGGAAGCGACCCGAGGTGAATATGATGCGCTTTTGGAGGAATGGATGAAATTGACCGAGGAATAAAGCTCAGATACCGGCGGCGCTTTGCGAGTGGTATTTAGGCGGCAGTATGAGAAATGGCGGCGCCATTTCTCATATTTTTTGGACTGTTTTGGTAATTTTGCAATAAATCAGTTGGTATTTTATTGTATTTTGTAAATTGTGACGTATTAAAAATTTTCTATTGACAATGCTAATTTTATAATATATAATAGACAAGGTTTCTCGCGCGGAGGAACATTTGTGGCGATATAGCTCAGTTGGCTAGAGCATGCGGTTCATACCCGCAGTGTCGTTGGTTCGACTCCAACTATCGCTACCATACGGCCCGTTGGTCAAGTGGTTAAGACACCGCCCTTTCACGGCGGTAACACGAGTTCGACTCTCGTACGGGTCACCATAAAAAAGGACTTGTTAAAGCAAGTCCTTTTTATATTTGTCTGAGTGCGGTATCATTGTTGTTTACATAGTATTAATATTTTGCACAACATTTTAGTATTTGGTTGCAATATAATTATTTTGATGTATATGCCATAATAACTATTGCTTCGGCGTATCTGAAAGGAGAAAAAACGTGTCAAGATTCAGCGTTAAAAAGCCGCTTACAGTTTTTGTGTGCGTCGTTTTGATTTTGGTTTTGGGAATAGTTTCGTTTACGGGAATATCCACCGATTTGCTTCCCAACATGAATCTGCCATACGTCATAGCGGTCACTGCTTATCCGGGAGCAAGCCCGGAAAAGGTCGAAACATCTGTGTCAAAGCCGATAGAATCAGAACTTGCAACGACGAACGGCGTTAAAGACATTACCTCGGTTTCAAGTGAAAACATAAGCATGGTAATGCTCGAATTTGAGCAGGATACTAACATGGATACCGCTATGATTGAGCTTTCCACTGCGATAAATACCGTCAGCGGTCAGTTCGACGACGGCATAGGGACTCCCACGCTTGTTAAAATAAGCCCTGATCTGCTTCCGATAATGGTCGGGGGAATAGATAAAGAAGGACTGAGCGAAGAAGAGCTTTCGTCTTTTATAAATGAAAATATAATTCCGGAGCTTGAAAAAGTGGACGGAGTTGCTTCGGTCGAAGCTTCGGGACTTGTTGAAAAGAGCATTTCCATTGAGCTTGACGATGATAAAATCGAAAAGATAAACGACAAGCTTTTAAAAGCGGTCAACAAAGAGCTATACGAGGCAAAATCGCAGATCGATGATGGTCTTGCAGAGATTGAAAGCGGTGAAAAAAAGCTTGAAGAAGCTCAGAAATCGTTCGATGACGAGTCCGGCAGCGCCGCTGTAGCGCTCGCAGACGCAAGCGCGCAGGTCGATGCGGCCACAGCAGCGGTCGCAGCGCTGGAAAGCCAAATCACTATTCTGGCGGCGAACAAATCCGCACTTGAGACCGAACTTTCGGCGATGAAACAGCTCGACAGTTCAAAGGAGGCACTTGAAAGCCTGGCGCAGGGTATAGTGAGTTCTGTTTTTGCCGCCAAGATGCCGGAGGTTAGCGGAGCGCCCACTGCCGAACAGCAGGCACAGATGGCGCAGATTCAAAAGGATATGCAAACGGCACTCGAGGATCCTGCGGGATATATAAAAGATAATATTACAGACAGTCAGTTTACAACCTTATATGCGCAGGTATTGTCGGCTGCGGGTGATTCTGTCAGCGACGAGATGATAAATATGAGCAAATCGGAATTCTTACAGACCTATGAGACTGCGCAAAACGCGCAGTCGCGTATTTCGGAAATTGATTCCGAACTCAATAATCTTGCGACCGAGCAGGCAGTTTTGGACGCTATGCAGCCCCAGCTTGAAAAGAATTCAAAAAAAGCGCAAAATGCCTATAAAAAGCTTGAAAAGCAAAAGATAACTGCTGTCACCGAATTGTCGAGCGGCGAGATACAGCTTTCCGAGACAAAGCAGAGTCTGCAAAGTGCAAAATCCGAGCTGGAAAGCGCAAAAGAGGAATATGAAAGCTCGCGCGATACGGCGCTTAAAGCCGCGGACTTGTCCGGCAATATAACTGCTGACACCGTCAGTCAGATTTTAACGGCACAGAATTTTTCAATGCCGGCGGGCAGTATAGATGAGGACGGCCTTGAAAGCCATGTGGTCAAGGTGGACGGAGAATATACTTCTCTTAAAGAAATAAAGAACACCGTGCTTATGTATGTTGATCAAGGCTCTATAGGAAACATAAAATTAAAGGATATAGCAAACGTGACTTTTACCGATAATTCGGGTGAAAGCTATTCTAAAATCAATTCTAATCCGGCGGTAATATTCACTGTTCAGAAGCAGTCGACAGCATCTACATCGGACGTTTCCGATGCGCTGGGTGAAAAGATAGAAAACCTGCAAGCCGAGTACGATGGACTTTCCGTCACCTCGCTGATGGATCAGGGAACGTATATACATATGGTTATCAACTCGGTTTTGGAAAACCTTATATGGGGCGGACTTCTTGCCGTCTTGGTTTTGGCGCTGTTCCTGCGCGATGTAAAGCCGACGGTCATAATCGCTTTCAGCATACCGATAAGCCTTTTGTTTGCGATAGTTCTTATGTACTTCACCGACGTAACGATGAATATAATCTCGCTGTCGGGTCTTGCGCTCGGAGTCGGAATGCTGGTTGATAACTCGATAGTTGTAATCGAAAATATATACAGGCTGCGCAACCAGGGCGTTTCCGCTGCGAGGGCGGCGGTCATGGGCGCTAGGGAGGTCGCGGGAGCAATAACTGCCTCGACGCTGACAACAATATGCGTTTTTGTTCCGATAGTGTTCACACAGGGTATGACGCGTGAGATTTTCACCGACATGGGGCTTACCATAGGATATTCTTTGGCGGCAAGTCTGCTTGTTGCGCTCACAGTGGTTCCGGCTATGGGCTCGAGAATATTCAGAGCGCAAAAGGAAAAGCAGCACAAATGGTTTGACGGATTGATAAATGTCTATGAAAGGGCTCTCAGAGCGGGACTTAAGCATAAAATACCCGTTATAGCTCTTGCTGTTGTTTTGCTCGGATTGTCTGTTTTCGGGGCGACACAGATGGGAACCGCATTTATTCCGGAAAGTGAGCAAAGCCAGCTTCAGGCATCCATCAGTTTCCCGACGGAGTATACAAAGCTCGATGTGAGAGAAGCGACCGACGATATTGCGAAGCAAATCCAAGATATCGACGGCGTTAAAACAGTCGGCACCATGGAGTCGTCCGCGAGTACACTGAGTTCTCTCAGCGGTTCGTCTTCGGGCAACAGCATGACGTGCTATATAGAGCTTGAAAGCATAAACAGCAGCAAAAATGAACAGATTGAAAAGCAGATAACCCAAATAACCGACGAATATGGCTGCGAGACCTCGGTTACCGGCTCGTCTTCTAGCATGATGTCGCTCGGCGATTCGGGTGTGGAAATAGTAATCACAGGCGACGAGCTTCAAACTATCTACGATATCGCGGATGATTTGGCGTTGAAGCTCAAAGCGGTGGATGGACTTGAAAATATTTCCAACGGCAGAGATGATTCAGATACACAGACGGTAATTTCCATCGATAAGGCGGCAGCGATGAAGTATAATTTAACTGTGGCGCAGGTGTATCAGAGCATTGCAGGCGCTTTAAGCGGTAAAACTGAATCCACTACCGTTACTATTAACGGCGAAGATTATCCTATCGTCATAACTGATTCAAGTGAAAAAGTGACTGATGATAACCTCATGGAGCAAACGATAAGCTACACCGATTCCTCCGGTGAGACAAAAGAGGTTGCTCTCGGAGATATTTCCGAAAGCAGCGAGACCGAAAGCCCCGATTCCATAACACGTGAAAATTCGCAGAGGACGCTTTCGGTAACCGCGGAGGTCGATGCTGAGCATAATATAGGACTTGTCAGCCGTGATGTTGAAAAGATTCTCGCAGACTACGAGTTGCCGGACGGCTACACTGCCGAAATCGCCGGGGAAAACGAAACCATAACCGAAGCGTTTGGCGATATGTATTTGATGCTTTTGCTTGCAGTGGTATTTATATACTTGATAATGGTTGCGCAGTTCCAGAGCTTTATCAGCCCGTTTATAGTAATATTCACTATTCCGCTTGCTGTTACGGGAGGACTATTGGGACTCTGGATAACAGGAAGCGAGCTTTCAGTCGTTGCGCTTATCGGGTTCTTGGTCCTTTGCGGAGTAGTTGTCAATAACGGAATCGTATTTGTGGATTATACAAACCGTTTGCGCGAACAGGGCATGAGCAAGCGGGAAGCTCTTGTTCAGACAGGAAGAACGCGAATCCGCCCGATTCTGATGACGGCGCTTACAACCATTCTCGCTATGACGACAATGGCGCTTGGAATAGGCGAGGGAGCCGACATAACTGCTCCTGTGGGAATAGTTGTTATAGGCGGACTGCTTTACGCAACGCTTCTTACGCTGTTTATCGTGCCTGTACTTTATGATCTTATCGGCAAGAAGAAAATCAAGGTCATAAATGTCGATTCAGATGATATGGAGGATTCAGGCGAAAGCTACAGATATGATAAATAAATTCAGGGCAAATGCTTATATATAAATAAAAAATCGGAGTTGAGAAAACCTCAACTCCGATTTTTTATTTTATGCTGCTACTTTTTCTGTGTTGCAACGCCTTTTTTGTTGGTCTTGTAGGTCTTTTTGCCGACCTTTATCGACTTCTTGTTCTTCTGTACTACGCCCGATTTGTTGACAATATAGGCTTTCTTCCCTATCTTGACAAGCTTGTTCTTGCTGCCCTTTTGTACTACTCCAAGCTTGTTGACTATATACGACTTAGCTCCGACCTTGACAAGCTTCTTTCCGCTTGCCTTTCTCTGAACTACTCCGTTTTTGTTTACAACGTAGGATTTTGTTCCCACCTTGATAAGCTTGTTCTTTGTGCCTTTCTGCACTACTCCGCTAGCGTTTACGATATAGTATTTGCCTCCTATTTTAACGACCTGCTTTTTGCCTGTCTTAACATATCCGACTACGACAGCGTACATCTTGCCCGATACGGTTACGACCTTTGTGCCTGTTACTGCTGCGCCGTTGACGTACAGCACTGTCTTGCCGTTTACTACCTGTGTGCCGTTTGTTACCGTGGGCGTTGTATCTGAATTTGAAGGGCGTGAAGCAGGAGGCTCGGTAGTGTCGGCTGGAAATGAAGCAGCAGTCTTGACGGTAACGATACATTCAGCGTAAATTTCGGAATTTTCGGCGGATTCAGCGCGTATTACCGCTGTTCCTTCGGAAACAGCTTTAATATTTCCTGCGTCAATTGAAGCAACGCCGCTGTCGGAGCTTGACCAGATTATTTCCTGATTTGTCGCGTATTTGGAGGTCGGCGCAGCCGCGAGACTTGCAGTTTCGCCTACGGTTAAATCGAGGCTGTCGTTGCTTATTGCAATCCCCGTAACCGCTTCGTAAGGCTCGCCGTCTATGATGAATACGGAATGTGCAGACGGTATTTGAGTTTTAATCGTTGTAACGCCGTTTAATACCGTAAATTCAAGCTCGGTGCGTTCGCCTGTGTGCGGGTCCCATGCCATTGGCTTTGAAAATTCTCCGCGGAGGGAAATTGTCGGAGTGACCGCACTGTTTGACGAATTGGCGAAGTAATAAATATCCGTGTCGTTTTTGACCTTGTGGATATATGTCAAATCCCCGCCCGACAATACTTTGTCAAGCTCGATTTCAACGTCGTATGTGTCGAGCGCCATGTCAAGCGCTGATTTTAGGGTGTTTTTATAATCTGTGCCCAAAAATACGGCGGAGCCGCCGTTTGAATTTTCGTTTTCGACCGTGTCAAGCTGCGGGCATGCGATGTTTACGCCGTTTTCGTCGTAAATTTCCAATTCTTGGATTGAAGCACTGTCTGATTTTATTGTGTCTATATACAAACGGATTCGGTCGGTTTCAACGGTATCAAAGGTGCAGGTCATAGATTCGCCGATTTCTGTTCCGCTGTAGCAGTCGACCCAGCCGGAGCCATCGTGGTATTGGATTCTGAATTTTGTAACGCGGTAAGGTATGGACGCGCCGTTGCCGAATTCATTTATAACAACCTTGTTTATTTTAGCCTTGCTGTCAAATTTTGCGGACAGCCATTGGTCGCCGCCCGACAAATCCCCCGCGTTCCAGCGGCTTGAATCGGAATTGACGCCGTCGAACGCCTTGTCCGCGCCATAGGTTGGATTGTCCTGAAAAACGCTTGACGCGCTGCACTCGATTGATTTCGGCACAAGCTGCTCCGCTGTGATATTAAACATCTCGCAGATTGTATTAATAACGTCCTCGTTGTGACCGTTTTCGGAGGACATATAGGGAAGCTGCGTTGTTGCGATAACCTTTCCTCCGTTATCATAAAATTCCTTGATTTTCTTCAGGGCTTCCCAGCTTATTGTTTTGGAGCCGGGGAGTATAAGAACTTTATAATTTTCGTAATTAACGGTGTTGTTGAGCTTGAATGTGTCGCCGTCTACGGTGCAGTTTTCCGATATTACCTCGGGATGAAGATATGTGTAGTCATAGCGTATGGTTGCAGACAGTAAATCGCCCACTTCCATATAATCGGCTTCCGACGGAGTGACTCCGCCCGTGTAAGGGTCGCCCGCATCGAATCGGAACGCGCCCATCAGCGTGTCGATCGGATAGTAAACGCCGATGTCGGCAACATGCCTTGAGCTTTGCAAAAGGCTTGAAGTACGGCTGATAAAATCGTTGTATGCCGAAAGCTCCTTGCCGTATTTGGCGCTGCGGTAGGAAAGCTCGGGCGGATTTTCAACATTTTTTGTGTTGTTGTGCCATATGGCGTGCGGAACAACGTAGTTTATACCTTTGGCAAACTGATTCATAATATCTTTATACAATGTGGTCATACCGACGTTTTCACCCATTGCGCCGTAGGTTTCGGTCATAACAAGGTCCTTGTCCCAGTTGTAGGCGGATGAGCTGACAATCTTGTATGCTTTTCTGGCGCGGTCATATGACAGAATTTCATCGACTCCCGGGATATCCTGATATTTAAATACCTTCATCAGGTCGCCGTTTGAAGAAACAGGATTGACGTTTTCCTCCTGATCCATATGCCCCGTGAGCTTAATTCCGTGCGCGTTGCACCAGTCGTTCATGTTTTTTATGTAATTCTCGGCGAACAAGTCCGTTCTGAAGCCCATCAGTGTGTTGCGCGCGGATTCGGTGTTTTCGCCGATGTCGTACCAAAGCGCGGGGTACAGCGTGATTGGATTGTAGCCGTATTTTTCTTCAAACAGCTCGTTGTATTTTCCCGTCCATGTGCGGCCTTCTGCCTTGTAAAGCATCGGCTCGTCGTAAAACGCGCTGTCGATGACCGTGCCGAAGTATTCGGGAAATTCGTCATAATATGCCTGATGTGTGATTTCAATCAGATGGTCGACTGCCGTTTTGTCGAGGTAATCGACCCGTTCTCCGCCGCGCAGATTGTCCGTGTCGGACTTTACGGTGGCAAACGCCATAACTTTCCATTCATCGTCGCCGTCGGGCAGGGTGTACTGCACGCGTGTATTGTTTACGGCGTAGTCTGAAATATCAACTATTTCATTTGTGCTCATGTTCATGGCAACGGCGCCCATATAGGCGCTGTATTCGCCCTGCGGAATCATAATGTCGGCGGTTTGTCCGCCGCTGAAAGTCCCTTCGGATTTATCAAGGCGTTTTAAAGTGTCCTCCGGATACTGCTCTGGCAGAAGTCCGCCCGCGGAGCCGCTCGGGAAACCGTTTTCATCGTATAAGCACATTTTCATGCCGAGTTCTTTGGCGGTTTGAAGTGCATATTCATACAATTCGAGGTATTTGTCCGACATATAATTGTCTATCCAGTTGGGCAGTATTCCAAACCCGAAATATCCGCTTTGCTCTTTTGAATTCACCATGATTTCGCGGATTTGCTCTTTGGTTATGTTCTGAAGACTGTCGTTCCAGAACCAAAGCGGTCGGGATTTGTATTCATCGAGCGGTGTTGAAAAGTTAGCCCACATTGTATCAATCTCCTGTGTTTGCTGTGTTGCTCCGGCGGATGGCAGAATTATAATGCCTGAAGCTATTATACCTGCCAGCGCAAGCGCGGTAAGCTTTTTGGGTATTTGCCGTATTTTCATAATTGAATTCAGTCCTTTCACAATGCAAAAGCGATAAAATTTATTTTATAATGTCTGATTTTTTATATATTACGATTATATTTTAACAGTAATTTGCAAATTTTAATATGTCGTTACTTGACTGAAAAAATAACCTTATTTGCTGGATGCAAACAAAATATTACGTCCGATAGGTTGATTTTTGCTGTGATTTGTGATTTTTTCAACAATTATTGTCCCTTTTTTGCTCATAGTAAAGTTATATATAATAGAAAGAGATAAGCAGCTACTGCTTAAAATAAATTTATAAAACAAAACAGGGAGGATGAATTTTATGAAAAAGCTAATAAGTTCGGTTTTATCGTTTGCAATGATGTTGTCGATTGCGTGCGGATTGAATCTGCCCGTATCTGCGGTGCAAAGCGGTGATTATCGGTATGAAGTTCTCAGCGACGGTACGGCTAAAATTACCGAATATACAGGTGCCGCCGACCAAGTAAAAATTCCGTCTGCGCTTGACGGCTATACTGTGACAGTTTTAGGGAGCACTACATTTGATAATTGCAGCAGTCGTCTGACAAGCGTAACAATACCAGACAGCGTAACAAGAATTTGCAGCGGTGCGTTTACCGGGTGTGAAAAATTATCAAAAGTCAGTATTGGCAGCGGGGTAAAGCAGATAGACGCCCATGCGTTCGAATACACTTTATATAATTTGAAAAATGTGTATTATAACGGAGTTAAGGAACAGTGGAATAAAATTAACATTGAGGACGACAACGAAGCTCTTTATAGTGCGAAAATGCATTTTGTTAATGCAAAAGGTCCTATAAAGGTTGGCGGTAAAACAATTTTATACAAATCGGGGAAAAGGGTCACGGGTACAAAGGTCGTCGCTGTGGCAGGAAAAACCTACGCGATTGTAAAAGGCTATGTTAAAACAGGAAAAACGCAGACGGTTGCCATAAAGGACAAAACGTATGTTATAAGCAAAAACGGAGTTGTCCAAAAAGCTAAATCAGGCAAAAAGATTGTCAAAGCGGGCTCAAAATCTTATATTGTCAACAACAAAGGTATTGTACAAAAACCTGCAAAATCCAAGTACAAGCTGATTAAAATAGGAAAGAAAAAATATATCGTCAATAAAAAAGGCGTTATCCAAAAGAGCAGGAAGTCAATTAAAGTTGACAAAAAGGTGTACAAAACCAATAAAAAGGGCGTTGCCTCAATGAAAAAGTAACTTTTTATGAAACGACCCCGATATGAAAGCCAAGCTTTCATATCGGGGTCACGCTGTTTTATATTATTTGCTGTTTATTTGTTCAGCGCGCGTTTGCCGATGTCGCGGCGATAGTGCGCGTTTTCAAAGCTTATTTTTTCGACTGCGCCGTAAGCCTTGTCAAGCGCCGATTGCAAATCCTTCGCAGTCGCGGTAACGCCCAGAACTCTTCCGCCGGAGGTTTTAAATTCGCCGTCGGAGAATTTTGTTCCCGCGTGATAAACCGTTGCGCCGTTTATGTTCCCTGATTCGTCAAGCCCGTTTATCGTTATTCCCGTTTGATATTTCTTCGGATATCCGCCAGACGCCATAACAACGCACGCCGCGGCTTCATCTGAAAACTCCACATCGATTTCGCCGAGCTTTTCGTCGTAAACCGCGTTCATAATGTCGAACAAATCGGTTTTCAAAAGCGGGAGCACGACCTGCGTTTCGGGGTCGCCGAAGCGGCAGTTAAATTCGATTACCTTGGGGCCTGCTTCGGTTATCATAAGCCCGAAATAAAGGCAGCCCTTAAAGGTTCTTCCCTCGGCGTTCATCGCGTCGATTGTTTTCAGGAAGATTTCTTTCATGCAAATTTCGGCGATTTCATCGGTGTAGCACGGATTCGGAGCCACCGTTCCCATACCGCCCGTGTTAAGCCCTTTATCGCCGTCGAGAGCGCGCTTGTGATCCATCGAGGATATCATCGGGCGGACGGTTTTGCCGTCGGTAAACGAAAGAACGCTGACTTCGGGACCTGTTAAAAATTCCTCGATAACAATGCTGTTGCCCGACTCGCCGAAAATCTTGTCGCCCATGATAGAGTTTACTGCGTCTACGGCCTCCGCTTCGTTTTGGGCGATGATAACGCCTTTGCCGAGCGCCAAGCCGTCCGCTTTAACAACGGTGGGGTAGGTGTTTTCGGATTTTATGTATTCTATCGCTTTTTGGGCGTCCGAGAAAACCTCGTATTTGGCAGTGGGGATTGAGTATTTTTTCATCAGCTCTTTTGAAAATACCTTGCTGCCCTCGATTATGGCCGCCGCTTTGTTCGGACCGAACGTGCGGATTCCCTTTTCCTCAAATGCGTCCACCATGCCCAAAACAAGCGGGTCGTCGGGAGTGACAACGGCGAAATCAACGCCGTTTTGAACAGCGAAGCTGACCATGCCATCGATATCGGTTGCCTTGACGTCAACGCACTCGGCGTCTTTTGAAATGCCGCCGTTTCCGGGAGCGCAATAGATTTTATCTATAGTTTTATTCTCTTTGAGCTTTTTTATAACGGCGTGTTCTCGGCCGCCGGAGCCGACTACAAGCAGCTTCATAAAAATCAATCCTTTCATATCTAAAGCGCAAATATGCAAAATGTTCGCTTTGCATATTTGCGCTGTGTTAATTCAGTGAATCAGTGATGGAACAGGCGGATACCTGTGAACGCCATTGCGATACCGTATTTATTGCAGGTTTCGATAACGTTGTCGTCGCGGATCGAGCCGCCGGGCTGTGCGATAACGGCTACGCCGCTTTTGTGCGCGCGCTCGATGTTGTCGCCGAACGGGAAGAATGCGTCCGATCCGAGCGCAACGCCGGTAAGGGTGTCAAGCCACGCGCGCTTTTCCTCTCTCGACAGCGGCTCGGGCTGTTCTGTGAAGTATTTCTGCCACTCGCCGTCTTTTAAAACGTCCTCGTAATCATCGGAGATGTAAACGTCAATAGTGTTGTCGCGGTCGGGGCGGCGTATGTCCGCCTTGAACGGAAGATTAAGAACTTTTTCATGCTGTCTTAAATACCAAACGTCCGCTTTGTTTCCTGCAAGGCGGGTGCAGTGTATGCGCGACTGCTGACCTGCTCCGACTCCGATTGCCTGACCGTCTTTAACATAGCAGACCGAGTTTGACTGGGTGTATTTTAACGTTATGAGCGATAAAATAAGGTCGTTTTTCTGGCGCTCGGTAAAGCTTTTGTTGTCCGTGGGGATGTTTTTGAAAAGCTCGTCGTCGATTTTGAGCTCGTTTCTGCCCTGCTCGAAGGTGATACCGAAAACGTCCTTGTGTTCAACAGGGGCGGGGGTATAATCAGGGTCGATTTTAACGATGTTATAAGTACCCTTGCGTTTGGATTTTAATATTTCAAGCGCTTTTTCGGTATAGCCGGGGGCAATGATGCCGTCGGACACTTCTCTTTTGATAAGCGTTGCGGTTTGTTCGTCGCATACGTCCGAAAGGGCAATCCAGTCGCCGTAGGAGGACATTCTGTCCGCCCCGCGCGCTTTTGCGTATGCGCAGGCGATAGGGGAAAGCTCCAAATCGTCCACAAAATATATCTTCTTAAGCGTGTCGGAAAGCTCGGTGCCTATGGCGGCGCCCGCGGGGCTTACGTGCTTGAACGAGGCGGCGGACGGCATGCCCGTAGCCGCTTTCAGCTCGCGAACAAGCTGCCAGCTGTTAAAAGCGTCAAGAAAATTTATATAGCCGGGGCGACCGTTTAACACTTCGATAGGAAGCTCGCCGCCACTTGACATAAAAATCTTCGACGGAACCTGATTGGGATTGCAGCCGTATTTTAAAGCTAATTCTTTCATTTTGTCCGTTCCTTTCTTTATTTATCAGTTGTTTTTGTTGACGATTCTGGTTTCAACTGAGCCTGCGTTTACATCTATGTATCTCACGAATAGCGAAACCTTGTTTTCTTCGTTGAGATTGTTCCAAAGCATTTGAGTAAATTCGTCGATATCGCCGTTAATTTCAATCTGTTCCGGCTCGCCCTCGAACGAGGGGATAGGGTCGCCGTCGCAGCGGTAGGTGTGAATAAAATGCCCGATACCGTCTTTGGGATTTGTATATTCGTAAAAATACCGACGGCAGGAGCCGGGGTCGCCGTTTGCGCTTTTTAATATTGACAGCTTGTAATCAAAGCCGTTCACGATGCCTGAAATTCTCGGAGTGTAATTGGGAGCGTCCGGCTCGAACGCGCGGGTGCGAAGCGCGGTCTCAAAGGTTTTTCCGCTTTTTATGAAATTGTAAATCGTGTCGGTCTGGTCGCCGTTTGTTACGATTGTTTCGCCGCCGAGCACTCTTACGGGGGAGTAGATGATAAGAGACGGGTCTGAAAGCAAAGCCGGGTCGAACGCCTGCGTTTTGATTCCTTCGCCCTCGGTTACAAAAACGCGGTTGCGGCTGTTTTCACTTCTTCCCATGATAAAATACGCGATAACGGCGTGCGCGCCGTCCGAGCTTTTGCCGAGTATTATTCCGCGCCCGGGATAGGAGTTGTTTTTTAAAAGCTGTCCGATGTCATTTGTCTGCATAACTGCTTCCTTTCTATTCTAATCGACGTTTATTCTTTTATATTCACAATATTGCCGCTGACCGAGAGCTTGTCCTCGCAAAACAGTGCAACCGCGCGTGGAAGAATTTCCCATTCCGCCTGCTCCATGACTCTTTTCTGCAAAATTTTAGGAGTGTCGCCCGGTTTAATTTCAACGCTTTTTTGAAGTATAATCGGACCTGCGTCCGCCTGCTCGTTTACAAAATGCACGGTCGCCCCCGTCAGCTTAACGCCGTATTCAAGCGCGGCGGAGTGAACGCGAAGACCGTAAAAACCCTCGCCGCAAAAGCTGGGAATAAGCGCGGGGTGGACGTTAATGATTTTGTTTTCGTATCGTTCGGTGACCGATTTGCCGAGAATATACATAAATCCCGCCAGAACGATAAGGTCGGTTTTAGCGCTTTGCAAAGCGGATAAAACAGCCTTGTCGTATTCTTTTGACGAAGCGTATTCCCTTCGGGGGATAACCTCGGTTTTTATTCCGGCGTTTTGGGCGCGGGTGAGCGCGTATGCGTCGGGATTTGAGGAAATAACGCGGGTTATTCTGCCGTTTTTGATGATTCCCGACTGCCGGGCGTTAATAAGCGCCTGAAGATTGGTTCCTCCGCCGGATACTAAAACTGTTATGTTTTTCATAATTGATCCTTTTCTGTCAGAGGTAAGGCGAACTACTTTATCAAAACGCTCTTATCGCCTTTTATAAGTTCGCCCATGATGTATGCCGATTCGCCGCAGAAATTTAAAATCTCAAGAGCCTTGTCTGCGTCGCGTTTATCCACCGAAACGCACATACCGACGCCCATGTTAAACGTGTTGAACATATCGCGTTCGGGAACTTTTCCGACTTTCTCGATGAGCTTGAAAATCGGAAGCACGTCAATAGATGAGCGTGAAATTTTTGCGGAGATTCCCTCCGGCAGACTGCGCGGAATATTTTCGTAAAATCCGCCGCCTGTAATATGAGAAATGCTCTTGACGTTGACTTCTTCAAGCAGTTTCAGGATAGGCTTGACATAAATTTTAGTGGGGGTGAGCAGAGTTTCGCCGAGCGGCTTGCCAAGCTCGGATTCATATGCGTTCAAATCCGCAGATTCGACATTAAACACTTTCCTGACCAGCGAAAATCCGTTTGAATGAACTCCGCTTGAGGGCAAAGCAATCAAAACGTCTCCCGGCTTTTGTGAGGTAGGGTCGAGAATTTTATCTTTGTCGACAACACCGACGGAAAATCCTGCCAAATCATATTCATCCGGGGGATAAAATCCCGGCATTTCTGCGGTTTCTCCGCCGACGAGCGCACATCCCGCCTGGACGCAGCCGTCCGCCACGCCTTTAACTATATCGGCGACCTTTTCGGGCGTGTTTTTGCCCACCGCTATGTAGTCGAGGAAAAACAGCGGCTTTGCACCGCAACAGATGATGTCGTTGACGCACATCGCAACGCAGTCGATTCCGACGGTGCTGTGGCGGTTAAGCAAAAATGCGAGCTTGAGTTTTGTGCCTACGCCGTCCGTACCAGAAACCAAAACGGGCTTGTTTATGCCTGTCAGGTCAAGCTCGAACAGTCCGCCGAATCCTCCGATTCCGGACAGTACGCCTTTTGTCATGGTTTTGGCGACGTGAGACTTCATGAGCTCTACCGCCCTGTAGCCCGCGGTTACGTCAACTCCCGCTTTTTTATAGCTTTCAGAAAAACTTTTCATAATGATAGTTCCCTTTCCTCATTTTGCTTTTGTACGTTGTCTGACGCCCGACTGCGGCAATACGATTTATTCCTTTCGGGAGCCGACTGTTATACTGCATAAAATATCAGACTTGCTTTGTTCCCAGCTTGTAGTTGAATTTATCCTTTTTAAGCGCTTGCGATATATCCATGGGATAGCTGTCGGTAAAGCATGCGTCGCACAGCTCGCAGTCAGAGCCGGAAGCTATGGCTTTAAGGCTTTCAACGTCCAGATAGCCCAGCGAATCCGCACCTATATGGCGGCAGATTTCATCGGTTGTCATGCGGCAGGCGATGAGATGCTCGCGCGAGCTGATATCCGTTCCAAAGTAGCAGGGATTTAAAAACGCAGGACATGTAACTCTTATATGCACCTGCTTTGCACCCGCTTCTTTTAATAGTTTGACGATTCTCGCGCAGGTGGTGCCTCTGACGATAGAATCGTCAATCAAAACCACGCGCTTGCCGTAAACCGTGTCTTTAACCACGTTGAGCTTGATTTTAACCGCGTCGTCGCGTTTGCCCTGCGAAGACTGTATAAATGTTCTGCCGACATAGCGGTTTTTTATAAATCCTATGCCGTATTTTATTTCCGAGCGCTTTGAATACCCTATAGCCGCGTCGATCCCCGAATCGGGAACTCCGATGACAACGTCCGCGTCTATCGGATGAATCTCGGCGAGGCGCTCTCCGGCGTGCTGACGAAATTCATGAACCGAGCAGCCGTTTATAATGCTGTCAGGGCGGGCAAAATAAATGTATTCAAACGCGCAGAACGACGTTTTTTTGCCGCAGTGAGTGTTTATGGATTTTACGTTACCGTTTGAAACAACAACGATTTCGCCCGGCTTAATATCCCGTAAAAATTCTGCTCCGATACTGTCAAACGCGCAGCTTTCAGACGCAAAAACATAAGCTCCGTCTGACGTAACGCCCATGCAAAGTGGTCTGAAGCCGTTTGGGTCGCGAGCAGCGATGAGCTTTTGCGGGCTCATTACCAACAGCGAGTATGCGCCCTTGAGCATATCCATCGCTTTTTCAACGGCGGTTTCGATAGAGCCGGTTATCAAGCGGCTTTTGGTTATTGCATATGCAATAACCTCGGAGTCGTTGGTTGTTTGAAAAATTGCTCCGTCAAGCTCGAAGCTTTCTTTTAAAGCGAGCGAATTGACTAGGCAACCGTTGTATGCCAGCGCCATAGGACCCTTGACATGCCGCACGACCAGCGGCTGAGCGCTGTCGGTGCTTTTGTTAGCCGCGTCGGAGGCGTACCGCACGTGACCTATCGCCATTTGACCGTTACCGAGATTGTCGAGCGTTTCGTGGTCAAAAACATCGGGGATGAGCCCGTTTGCCTTGTGAGAGGTGAGAACTCCGGAATCGTTTACAACGATTCCGCAGCTTTGCTGACCGCGGTGTTGCAAAGCGTACATGGCAAGATATGTGTCGTGAGCCACGCTGGTGATTTCGGGACTGCATATCCCGAATATTCCGCATTCTTCGTGTAATTCATTCAAGACTTTAACCGTTCCTTTTTTATAGATGCGAGTGATTATAGCAGAATTATTCGCCGAGCAGACGGCTCATAACCTCGTTGTACGCTTCCTCAACATTGCCCAAATCTCTGCGGAAGCGGTCTTTATCGAGCTTTTCGTTTGTGTCAACGTCCCACAGGCGGCAGGTATCGGGCGAGATTTCGTCCGCCAAGATTATTTTGCCGTGGAACCGTCCGAACTCGATTTTAAAATCTATGAGCTTTATGTTTGCCTTTAAGAAAAATTCCTTTAGAATTTCGTTGACCTTCATGGTGTAGTCACGGATGGTGTCGATCTCTTCCTGTGTTGCAAGACCGAGCGCGAGCGCGTAGGAATCGTTAATGAACGGATCGCCCAAATCGTCGTTTTTATACGAAAATTCAAAGGTGGGGCACAAAAGCTCGCGGCCTTCTTCTACGCCGAGCTTTTTGGAAAAGCTCCCGGCGGCGACATTGCGCACGATAACTTCGAGCGGAACTATATCAACCTTTTTAACCGCTGTTTCCCTGTCACTCAGTTCTTTTATGTAATGAGTGGGAACGCCTGCTTTTTCGATAAGCTGTAAAACGATGTTGGTCATGCGGTTGTTAATAGCGCCTTTACCTAAAATCGTTCCTTTTTTCTCACCGTTAAAAGCCGTTGCGTCGTCCTTATAATCGACAATGACAACGTCGGGATCGTCTGTGGCGAAAACCCTTTTTGCTTTTCCTTCATACAACTGATTGAGCTTTTCCATTATTTTAACATTCCTTTCTGAAATAATAATTGTTGATTATACGGACAGCTTGCTGTCTTTTTCGATTACCTCGCGCTCCATGTCGAGCTTCATTTGTTCAAGCTGAGCTTCGATTTTGCCGTCCGACACGCCCAGTATCTGCGCCGCTAAAATGGCAGCGTTCGCCGCGCCGTCTATCGCTACGGTTGCTACCGGGATGCCTTTTGGCATCTGGACTGTCGCCAAAAGCGCGTCGAGTCCGTCGAGCGTGGAGGATTTTATCGGTATTCCTATAACGGGTACTGTTGTGTGAGCCGCTAAAACGCCCGCTAAGTGCGCGGCCTTTCCGGCAGCGGCGATTATAACTCCGAAGCCGTTTTTGCGCGCGTTTTTGGAAAAATCACCCGCGGCCTCGGGAGTTCTGTGAGCGGAGATAATATGTGCTTCTACGGGAATATCAAAAGACCTTAATGTGTCGACAGCGGGCTTTACAACCGGCAGATCACTGTCGCTTCCCATGATTACGGCGACTTTTTTCATAACGTTGTTTCCTTCCTTTTCGCAGTGATAAATAAAAGCCGCGAATAAATATTATTCGCGGCAGGTATTGTGCGCCAGTGCGGATTTGCAATTTTGCGCAGTTATAGAGAGAATACAAAGAGTTTTGTTTTTGCATCCATGCAAAAAATACATGTTACCGTCACTCCTATATTTTCTCTAAATCCTATACTTTAATTGTAAAGGAAAAACGCCGAAATTACAATGAATAATTTTAGACAAATCGCACACTGATAAAAATGGTAAACTGTTTATTTTTTACAATTGGTTTTACTTCATCATATACGACATATTGTCGACCATGTGACCCACGGATTTCATGGCTTTTCCGGCGTTTTTTTTGAGCTTTTTGACGGTGCTGTTCTTGTTGCATACCAAAGCATATGCCGCCGCTCCCGCCGCAAGACCGACTGCCGCGCCCTTTGCGATGTTCATAGCCGATGAGCTTTTCATATTATCCCTCCTTTGCCCGTTTTTATTATTTTGCCTTAAATGCCGCGGATAATAACACAGTCTGTCGAAAAGCATAATTTACCTGTATTGTTATGTTATACAAATGCTTTAAATAATCAAAATTGCGGACATGCGCCGCGGTTTTGCAAGAGAAAGGGCGGTATTGGCAAGGGAAAATGCGCCGAATCGGCGCACAGAAAGCAAGGCTTTGCAAAAGCCGCAGCAATTCGGTTGTCCCGTCCAAAAGCGTTGTCGATTCATCGACACGCTGGGCAGCGAATAACTTCCAAAAACCGCGGGAAGCCTTTGGATGCTGTTATTTGAGGGAATCCGCCCTTGCCTGCGGTATTTTTTTGTGCTACAATATTTGCATATTCTGCCGTATAAGTTTTTCGCTTTGCGGCAAAACGGAGAGATATGCATATGATTTCATCTCAAAAAAGAATTGCCGCGATTCACGACCTTTCCGGCTTCGGGAGATGTTCGCTGACGGTCATACTGCCGTCGCTTTCAATAATGGGGCATCAGGTTTGCCCGGTGCCGACGGCAGTTTTGTCGTCCCACACAGGCGGACTTGGCGAAACGGTGTTTCGCGATTTGAGCGATTATATAGTTCCCGCGCTCGAGCATTACAAAACGCTTGAAATCGGTTTTGACTGCGTTTACAGCGGATTTTTGGGTTCGACCGAGCAGATTGATCACTGCGTGCAGTTTATTCACGAGTATAAAAACGCTCTGGCGGTTGTCGACCCTGTTATGGGCGACCACGGTAAGCCGTATAAAACCTGCACCGAACAGCTTCGTTCGAGAATGGCGAGGCTTGTGTCTGAAGCGGATATGATAACCCCGAATTTAACCGAAGCGTATATGCTTTTGGGTGAAAGCTATTCGGAATCGCCGCTTATGCAGTCGCAGGCGAAAAGCATGCTGGTGCGGCTTGCTGAAAAAGGTCCGAAATTTGTTATAATAACGGGCGTTTTCATGGCGGACGGCAAAACCGCAAATCTGGGATACGACAGCGATAGAAATATGTTTTGGCGGGTGGATTACGATTATCTTCCGGTCGCGTATCCGGGAACAGGCGATATTTTCGCCTCGGTTGTGATAGGCTCGATTTTGAGGGATGACAGCCTTCCGATAGCGATGGAGCGGGCGACGCGTTTTTTGGAATACGCTATAAACACGACGTTCAGCTATTCGACCGATCCGCGATATGGCGTTATGCTTGAAAAAACGCTGGTGTGGCTTACTCAACCGCAAACGTTAATGGGATACAGACCACTGTAATATTATTTGCGGTTATATATAAAAAAACAGGCGGAATTTTCCGCCTGTTTTTGCTATTTAACCTGTTTTGTAAAGCTGTTTTTCGCCTTGTCTGTTTGGATAAGGCTGACTTTTGCCTTTTTGCTTATTTTAACCGATTTTTTTGTTTTGAACTGATCCTTGTGATCCTTTACCTTTTTGGTGTTGTAGGTCTTTTTTCCGACATTGACCTTGACGGTGCATTTTTTCTCGCATGAGCCGGAGATTTTTGCTTTTTTAGTGCTATCCGCGGTGATTTTATCCGCAGCCGGTGCCGCCATGGCCTTGACGTTGCAGCTTTTGACGGTAGACGCTGCATAAATGCCGTATAGGTAGCTTCCGCTCACAGCGTTTTTGACTATGCGGCCGTTTTTGCAGGAGTAAAGGCTGATACCGCACCGCTTGACAGAGCCTTGAATAGTATTGTTTGATATCAGCGCGCTGTTTGAGCCGTCGAGCATGATACCGTCGGCTGTATTGCCGGAAAGGAAGTTGCAGGCAATATATACTCCGATGGATTTATTGGTCACTCTTATTCCGCGCAGCTTATTCTTATTAATAACATTTCTTGAAACAGTTGAGTTTTGTGAACGGTTTAAATAAATCCCGTTATTTTTGCATTGTTTTATTGTGTTTATTTTCAGAATACAGGTGCCGTTATAAACGGATATGCCGTTTAGCGAGCATTTGCTTATCGTGTTTGAAACCGCGTTTGAATTGGGGGAAGAGGTGAAATAAATCCCGTTTTTTTTGCCGTTTTTAACGGTGTTTGAGCCGACGGAAGCATTTTGCGCTTTTGAAACGCAGATACCGTGCCCTTTTGGGGAGGTGACGGTATTTTTATAAACGTAAACATTTGTAGCTGAAAGTATGCTTATTCCATGACCGTTTGGGGCGCTTACAGTGTTTGAAGTGATCTGCGTATTTGAGCAGCCGCTGCTGACCTGAATGCCGTTTGATTTTGCGTTTGTGATTTTGTTTAAAACCACCTTGCAGTCGGGCGAGTTTGAATACACATGGATACCGTAGCTTGCCGTAGTATCGATTTTATTTCCGTTTAGCTCAACTCCTGCGCTTGCGTCGACCGATATCCCGCGTTCGCCGGATTTGCTTATCGTATTGCTTTTGACAATGCTGTTGTATGAGCCTCCTGTTATTCGTATTCCTATTGACGCCGCCGAGGTTATTTTATTCGACGTGACTGTGACGCTGTAGCTTGAGCTTTGCAAAACCAAGCCGTTTTTCTTTGCCGAGGTAACGGCGTTTTGGCTAAGCGTGGAAAATGCGGCGTTTGAAAGACGTATTCCGCTTTCGGTGCAGGAGGAAACGGTGTTTTTTAAAATGTTATTGTGAGTTCCGCTCATAACGACTATGCCGTAGGAGGCGGAGGAGGCGTCGAGCGAGCCGGAGCTTGAAATGCTGTTCCCGCTGAGTGTGGTTTTATAGGCGTTGTCCAGCACGATTGAGGACGCGCCGGTTTTATTTATTTTATTGTTATTGATAATTAAATAATAAACAGGGTAGTCTTTTGTGCCGCTGATATTAATGGCGCGTCCTTTGCAGGAGTTCAGAGTGTTTTGGTATATCTGAAGTCCGTAATTTGTTTCGTCCTTTATACTGCGTGCTTCGTCTGTTTTGTTGGCTTTATAGTAGGTGCCGTTTAAATATGTCCTAACGGTGATGCCGTTGGACGAGGATGTTATAGTGTTGTTGAATATTTTTGAATAATAGTAGTTGTAAATCAGTATTCCGCAGTCGTCTGCGGTAATTGTATTTCCGCTTATGGTTATATTTGTATGCGGATGATTGTCGATCTTTGAGTGTGAGCCGACCCCGCGGGAAAAACTGATGGTATTGTTGGTGATTTGGATATTATCGCAGGCGGTGTCGTCATAAATAGTGTCGTAATTTGATTCATCCGCTCCTAAGTTGCCAACCAGATTTTCATTGTGCGTGACGTCGAGCTGAATTGCTTCGTCGGCGGAGGAGGCGTTGTCCGTCGCATATTTTCCGCCCAGCGTGCAGTTTGTAACAACGGAGTTTTTCGCTCCCGCAAATTCGATGAGATGACCCTT
>CAZHWR010000011.1:0-10897 GCA_964536085.1 uncultured Oscillospiraceae bacterium | reverse complement strand
GAAATTATCTTTAATAACCGCGTTTTTTATTGTGATGTTCTGTGCGTGGGAAAAGTGAAAGCTTGAATATCCTCCGCTTGACACCGCCGTACTGCCAACCCATGTGCCGCCGTCGATAGTGATGTTTTTGATGTCGTCATAGCCGCCCTGCGAGGGAAGATTCCTTATTATTCCGGTTCCCGCAGTCAGTTGTGTAACGACGGCGGACTGCGGCGCCTTTATGGTGGTGTTGTCCGCCTTGACGACCAGCCGTTTGTTAATATAATAGCTGCCTAAAGAAAGATTTATCACAGTGGTGTCGGAAGCGCCTACGGCTTTGTTCAGTGCATTTTGGATATTCAGTGCGTCAGTAGCACCGGTTTTATCGCCGCTTGGGGAAACGGATATTTCGCTTGCCGACACAATCGTACAGAGCAAAATCATTCCGGCAAATGCCGTCAGCATCCCCGCAAGATATTTTTTTAAACGTCGCATGGTGGTTTTTGGTTTCCTTTCTTTTAGGTACGGCGTGGTTTTGAGTTAAGGCTTTGGATTAATTTTGGTACGCGGCGGTTATTTCGGCGATATACATAGTGTGATAGTCTTTTAAGGAGTAGTTTGAATCAATTGATTTGTCAATGAAATTTTCAGGCTTTATAGTGTCTTCATATAGCTTTTTGCATACGAGAACAAGCCTTGCCTGTGAAAACGCGACCGAACCGTCCACTGAAACGGGCGTTAACCCGGTTTCCTTGGCCTTGTCGTAGTCCCTGCCGGATTTCGTGCCGCAGAACTGTAATGCCGGGCGGTATTCTTCAGGCAATACCGAAAGGGTGAAAACGTCGTTCGCGTCGACAAATTCTTTAGTGTATCTTTGAGGCCTTATGTAAATCGTAGCGACATTTTTGTGCCACAAAACACCGATTTGCCCCCAGCTTGCCGTCATAGTGTTGTATTTGTCCTCGGTGCCTGCTGTAATGAGCAACCAGTCTTTTCCTATCATTTTAAACGGATTGTCTCCGAGACTCATAATATCGATTCTTTTCATGTTGAAATCATTCCTTTCATAAGCGTTATGCCGCATATACATGATATTTTATATACGTTTTTAGTATACCACTTTTTGATTCAAAATCAATTTAAAAATGAAATTTTATTTTCAAAATACCTAATAATAAAGTAACTCAAACAAAAAAACAGTGCAATATTAATAAACTTGAATGTTTATGCATAAAACTCTTGATTTATGCATTTATTTATGTATAATATACATTGATGAAAGATAAAAAATATGATATACTATCCGATATCAAACAAGCAAAAATGAAAGGAACCGATTCAAATGAGTGAAATTAAAAAAGTAGTACTTGCGTACTCCGGCGGACTGGATACATCTATTATCATTCCGTGGTTAAAGGAAAATTACGACAACTGCGAGGTTATAGCGGTTTCCGGCAACGTAGGTCAGGGTACCGAGCTTGACGGGCTCGAGGAAAAAGCCATCAAAACGGGAGCTTCCAAGCTTTATATAGAAGATTTGACCGACGAGTTTATCGAGGATTATGTTTTCCCGACTCTTAAAGCGGGAGCCGTTTATGAAAATCAGTATCTTTTGGGAACGTCGTTCGCACGTCCTCCGATAGCAAAGCGCATCGCCGAAATCGCAATCAAAGAAGGCGCGGACGCTATCTGCCACGGCTGTACCGGCAAGGGCAACGATCAGGTTCGTTTCGAGCTTGCAATAAAGGCGTTTGCTCCCAACATGAAAATAATCGCTCCGTGGCGTGTTTGGAACTTAAAATCGCGCGACGAAGAAATCGACTACGCCGAGGCGCACAACATCCCGCTTAAAATCAACCGCGAAACCAACTATTCCAAGGATAAAAACCTCTGGCATCTTTCACACGAAGGACTTGATCTTGAGGATCCCGCAAACGAGCCGCAGTACAACAAAGAGGGCTTTTTGGAGATGGGCGTTTCTCCCGAAATGGCTCCCGACAAGCCGGAGTACGTTACAATAAGCTTTGAAAAGGGCGTTCCCATCGCGGTAGACGGCGAAAAAATGAAAGGCGCGGACATTGTGGCAAAGCTCAATGATTTGGGCGGCAAAAACGGAATCGGGCTGGCGGACATCGTTGAAAACCGCCTTGTGGGAATGAAATCCCGCGGCGTTTATGAGACCCCCGGCGGAACGATTCTTTACCACGCGCACGAGGTTTTGGAAACCCTGTGCCTCGACAAGGCAACTCAGCACTACAAACAGCAGATAGCTTTGAAATTTGCCGACATCGTGTACGACGGTCAGTGGTATACTCCTCTGCGCGAGGCGCTTTCGGCGTTTGTAGACAAAACGCAGGAGACAGTTACCGGCGAAGTTAAATTAAAGCTTTACAAGGGCAACATCATCAACGCGGGAGTTACCTCGCCCTATACGCTTTATGACGAAGAGGTGGCAACCTTCGGCGAAGACGATGTTTACGACCAGATGGATTCGCAGGGCTTTATCAATCTGTTCGGGCTTCCGATAAAGGTAAAAGCGCTGCTTGACGAAAAGCGTAAAAACGGCTTAAAATAGAAATTGAGTTTAAGGGATTAGTGTAGGCGCTCCGCGCGCTTGCACTATAACCTTTTAACTGCAATATTTTCTGCTTTTTTTGCCTTTGGAAAAACTTGTTTTAACAGGAAAGGACGGCATTGCCATGGCTCCTATGTGGGCGGGAAGATTTAAAAAGGAAATTGACAGCCGCGTAAATGATTTTAATTCGTCGATATCGTTCGACGCGAGAATGTATAAGCAGGATATCGCGGGCAGCAAGGCGCACGCGCAAATGCTAGGCGATTCGGGAATTATAGATAAAGCGGACAGCGAAAAGATTATCGCGGGGCTCGACGGCATTTTGCGCGATATCGAAAACGGCTCGCTTGAATTTGACCCGAACGCAGAAGATATACATATGTTTATCGAGTCTGAGCTCACAAGCCGTATCGGCGACGCGGGCAAGCGGCTTCACACCGCGCGCAGCCGCAACGATCAGGTGGCGCTTGATATCCGCATGTATTTAAAGGATGAGATAACTGAATTAAAAGCGCTTGTGAAAAGACTTATACTGTCGGTCTGTGAGCTTGCCGAGAAAAATGCGGACGCCGTTATGCCCGGATACACCCATCTTCAAAGGGCGCAGCCGATAACCTTTGGGCACCATCTTATGGCGTACGCACAGATGCTCAAAAGGGATTATTCGCGCCTGTGCGGATGCTATGAGCGAACGGATGAAATGCCGCTCGGCAGCGGCGCGCTCGCCGCGACCACATATCCGATCGACCGCGAACAGGTCTGCGGCTTGCTCGGATTTGCCAAAATAACAGAAAACAGTCTTGACGGTGTTTCCGACAGGGATTTTTGCATCGAGCTTGCTTCGGATATAAGCATATTGATGATGCACCTTTCCAGGTTTTCAGAGGAGATCGTGATGTGGTGCTCGTGGGAGTTCAAGTTTATTGAACTGGACGATGCGTTTGCGACCGGCTCGAGCATAATGCCGCAGAAGAAAAATCCCGATATAACCGAGCTTATCCGCGGTAAAGCGGGGCGGGTTATAGGCGATTTTACAACGCTTATTACGATGATGAAAAATCTGCCTCTTGCGTATAACAAGGATATGCAGGAGGATAAGCAGGCGGTTTTTGACGCTGTCGATACAGTGAAAATCTGCATTGAAACGTTTATTCCGATGCTGGAATCCATGCGGGTCTTGAAGGACAATATGCGCAAAGCGGCGGCGCGCGGCTTCATCAACGCGACCGACTGTGCCGATTGGCTGGTTAAACGGGGTCTGCCGTTCAGAGACGCATATAAAATAACAGGACAGCTTGTCGCGGTTTGCATCGACAAGGGCGAAACGCTGGAAACGCTGGATATAAGCGAGTACAAAGCAGTCTGCGATGTATTTGACGGGGATATATATAACGCTATCAGTCTTGACGCATGCGTCAACGGCAGAAACACCGTTGGCGGTCCGTCGGTTATGAGCGTTAAAAAACAAATAAGCGATATGAGGAAATGGATAAATGAACACTGAAAATATTAAAACAGGAATTATCGGCGCTACAGGCTATGCCGGAGCGGAGCTTTTAAGGATTTTGCAAAATCATCCGAACGTTACTGTTACCGCCGTAAGCTCGGTGAGCTTTGAGGGAAAGGCTATAAGCGAGGTGTATCCGAACTTTTGCGGCATCCGCGAGGACATCCTGACCGATGAAGACACCGTTATTGAAAAATCGGACGTTGTTTTTGCTTCGTTGCCATACGGACTGAGCGAGCAGATTGCAAAAAAGTGTTTTGAGCAAAATAAGATTTTTATCGACCTCGGCGCAGACTTTAGACTATATGACGAAGCTGACTACAACGAGTGGTATAAGCTCGAATACAAGGAAAAAGAACTGCATAAAAACGCAGTCTACTGCATTCCCGAACTGCACAGGAATATTGTCGCAGGGAAAAGGGTGATAGGCAATCCCGGCTGTTATCCAACGAGCGTTGCGCTCGGACTCGCCCCGGTTTTAAGGGCGGGGATTGTCGATACCGGCTCGATAGTGATCGACAGCAAATCCGGCACTACGGGAGCGGGCAGAGGTTTGACGCAAACCACCCATTTTCCCGACTGCAACGAGGCGTTTGCGCCGTATAAAATCGCCGAGCACAGGCACACGCCGGAAATCGAGCAGACGCTCTCGGAGCTTGCGGGCAAAAAACTGACGGTGACGTTTGTGCCGCATCTTCTTCCGATAAACCGTGGAATCGTTTCTACGATATACGTTAACTTATCAGATGAAATCAGCGCGGAGAGCATACACAGTATGTATTCTGATTTTTATAAAGACGAAAAATTTGTCCGGATTCTTCCGCTTGGAGCTATCTCAACGCTCAAAAATGTGAAGTATTCAAATTACTGCGATATTTCGCTTCATCTTGACAGCCGCACAAATCGGCTTATTGTGGTTTCGTCATTGGATAATATGGTAAAGGGATCAACGGGTCAGGCAGTTCAAAACATGAATATTATTTGCGGCTTGGACGAAAGCACGGGGCTTTGCATAGTTCCGCCTGCATTTTAAGCGAATACAGAAAGTGACGGTTGTATAAATGGTTAAGTTTTCAGGATATGATTTTATTCCCGGAGGATTATGCGCGGCAAAGGGCTTTAAGGCTTCGGGAATCTACTGCGGAATCAGGAAGAACAAAAGTAAAAAGGACTTGGCGCTTATCTTTGCCGAAAAGCCGTGCGCGGCTGCGGCGGTATACACTCAAAACAAGGTGTGCGGAGCGCCGATAAAGGTGACAAAAAGGCACCTTGAAGACATGACCGCGCAGGCGGTCATCTGCAACAGCGGCAACGCCAATACCTGCAACGCGGACGGCGAGCAAAAAGCTGAGGATATGGCAAAGCTGTGCGCAGCGGCGCTTAAAATTTCGCCTGACGACGTAATTGTAGCCTCCACGGGTGTTATCGGCGTAACGCTTGATATCGACCCGATAATATACGGAATGAACAACCTGTGCGAGTCGCTCTCGGAATCGGGAAGCACGGACGCCGCTAACGCTATAATGACGACCGACACAATGGTTAAAGAGCATGCTGTACAGTTCACGCTCGGCGGCAAAAGCTGTGTGGTCGCGGGAATTGCCAAGGGCAGCGGAATGATACATCCGAATATGGCTACCATGCTCTGCTTTTTAACGACCGATGTTGATATAGACCCCGAGCTTCTGCAAAGGGCGCTTAAGCTTGTGGTGGACGACACCTTCAACATGGTCAGCGTGGACGGCGACACTTCCACAAACGACATGGTTTCGATAATGGCATCAGGTCTTGCAGGAAACAACCCCATCGCGGAGGAAAACGAGGATTACAATACGTTTGTAAACGCGCTGTACGTTTTGCTTTTGAATCTTTCCAGAGAGATCGCCGCGGACGGAGAGGGAGCTACAAAGCTTTTGGAGTGCGCTGTTTCGGGGGCAAAGACCAAGCAGGATGCAAAAACAGTCGCCAAGTCGGTTATAACGTCGTCGCTGTTTAAAGCGGCAATGTTCGGTAAAGACGCTAACTGGGGCAGGGTCATGTGCGCCGTAGGCTACAGCGGAGCAGATATCGACGTCGAAAAAATAAGCGTAAGTCTTGCGTCGAAAGCGGGAAGCATAGAGGTCTGTAAAAATGGTTACGGCGCCGGATTTTCAGAGGAAGAGGCGCTGAAGGTGCTTTCGGACGACGAGGTAAAGATTTTGATAAATCTTGCAGACGGCGATGAAAGCGCAGTCGCATGGGGCTGTGATTTAACGTACGACTATGTTAAAATCAACGGCGACTACAGGACTTAAAACAATCGCGGAGTAAAAGCTTGAAAGGCACGGTCATAAAGATGGAAAATATATCGAATCATCAGCGGGCGCGCGTTTTGATTGACGCGCTTCCGTACATTCAAAAATATTCGGGCAAAACGATAGTTATAAAATACGGCGGAAACGCGATGACCAGCGAGCATCTGAAGCAGGCGGTTATGAGCGATATTGTTTTGCTTTCGATGGTAGGCGTGCGCGTCGTGCTTGTTCACGGCGGCGGTCCGGAAATCAACGAAATGCTTGAAAAGCTGGGCAAGGAGCCCAAGTTTATCGACGGTCTGCGCTACACCGATAAGGAAACTGCGGAAATAGTCAGGATGGTGCTTGCGGGGAAGGTGAACAAGTCGCTTGTTTCGTTATTATCGCAGCACAACGGTAAGGCCATAGGGCTTTGCGGCTCCGACGGCGGTATGCTAAAGGTGAAAAAGCTTGAGGGCAAAACCGACCTCGGCTACGTCGGCGAAATTGTGGACGTAAATGCAAGCCCCGTCACCGATGCGCTCGACAACGGATATATCCCGGTTGTTTCGACTGTTGCCTGCGATGAAAACGGCGATGTTTACAACATAAACGCAGACACCGCCGCGGCGAGGATAGCGTCGGCTCTCGGTGCGGAAAATCTGATTTTAATGACCGATATACGAGGAGTTTTGATGGATCCCAAGGATGAATCCACGCTTATTCCCGCGTGCAATGTCAGCGAGGTGCCTTATCTTATCAAGCAGGGCGTTATTACCGGGGGAATGATTCCGAAAATCGAATGCTGTGTAGAGACGGTAAGGCGCGGCGTGAGCAGAGCGTTTATAATAGACGGTAGAATAGAACACTCAATTTTGATAGAAATGCTGTCAAACGAGGGCATCGGAACGATGTTTATGTAATAATGGTGAACACATATGAGCTTTAAATACAAAAAGAAAGACGCAAAATATATCTGCGGCACATACGGCAGGTACGACGTTTATTTAAAAAGCGGCAAAAATGCCGTATTGAAGGATGACAGCGGCAAAAAATACATTGATTTCACAAGCGGAATCGGCGTAAATTCAATCGGAGTCGCTAATAAAGAGTGGGTAAACGCAGTTTCAAAGCAGGCGAAAAAGCTTCAGCACATTTCCAATCTTTACTACACAAAGCCGTGCATAACGGCGGCGCAAAAGCTGTGTGAATACACGGGGTACAGCAAGGTGTTTTTTGCAAACTCGGGTGCGGAGGCGAACGAGTGCGCGATAAAAGCGGCGAGAAAATACAGCTTTGACAAATATTCAAAATCCCGCACGACGGTTTTAACGCTTGTAAATTCATTTCACGGAAGAACGATAACCACTTTGTCCGCCACGGGTCAGGATTCTTTTCACAACTACTTTTTCCCGTTTACGGACGGATTTTGTTATTCCCCTGCTAACGACTACAAGGCGTTTGTACAAAGCTGTACAAACGATGTGTGCGCGGTTATGCTGGAGTTTGTTCAGGGAGAGGGCGGAGTTGTCCCGCTGGACATGGATTTTGTTTTGGGAGTTTATAATTTCTGCAGGGAGCATGACATACTGTTTATTGCGGACGAGGTGCAGACCGGCATCGGAAGAACCGGAACGTTTCTTGCTAGCGAACAGTACGGAGTTTTCCCTGATATGACGACGCTTGCAAAAGGTCTCGGCAACGGGCTTCCCATTGGTGCTGTGCTGTTTAACGACAAAACCTGCGGAGTTTTGGGAAAAGGTCAGCATGGCTCGACATTCGGCGGTAATCCCGTTGCGTGTGCCGGAGCAAATGTTGTGCTGGATACCGTGCTCGACGCGGATTTTCTGGAGGTAGTGACAGATAAAGGAAATTATCTGAGAATGCGGTGCCAGGCTGTTGAGCGTGTTGAGCGCGTTGACGGCATGGGGCTGATGCTCGGAATAAAGCTCAGCACCGAATCGACTGCCGCGGAAATTGCGGCAAAATGCGCTGAAAACGGTCTTTTAGTGCTGACCGCCAAGGATAAGATCCGTTTGCTTCCGCCGCTCACGATAACGTACGACGAGCTCGGCGAGGGCGCGGATATATTTGAGAAGGTATTAAATGAATCAATCTGAAAGGAAGGGTAAGCTATGAAGCATTTACTCAAAATGCTGGATCTTTCAAAGCAGGATATAACCGATATTTTAAATCTTGCCGACCAGCTTAAATACGAACAAAAGCACGGTATCAAGCATCATCATCTTGCGGGTAAAACTCTTGGGATGATTTTTCAAAAATCCTCAACAAGGACCCGTGTTTCGTTTGAAACAGGAATGTATCAGCTCGGCGGAAATCCGCTGTTTTTAAGCTCAAAGGACTTGCAGATAGGCCGCGGAGAGCCCGTGCAGGACACAGCGCGTGTGCTTTCAAGGTATATTGACGGCATTATGATAAGGACGTTTGAGCAAAAAGAGGTTGAAGACCTTGCAAAATACGGCTCGATTCCCGTTATAAACGGGCTCACTGATTTTTGCCATCCCTGCCAGGTACTCGCCGATTTAATGACGATACGCGAGCACAAGGGAAGACTCGAAGGGCTTAAAATGTGCTACATAGGCGACGGCAATAATATGGCAAATTCGCTTATTGTAGGCGGACTCAAAACGGGTATGAAGGTTTCAATAGCCTGCCCGGACGATTACCGTCCCGATAAGGAAGTGTTTGACTTTGCCGCGGATTTTGACTGCTTTGAAATAACGAGCGATATTTTAAAAGCCGCCGCGGACGCGGACGTTGTTTTAACCGACGTTTGGGCTTCGATGGGTCAGGAAGGAGAAGCTGACGAGCGCAAAAAGGTGTTCGAAGGTTATCAGATAAACGACGCGGTCATGAATGTCGCAAAACAGGACGCTATGGTGCTGCACTGTCTGCCCGCGCACCGCGGTGAGGAAATAACCGCCGAGGTTTTTGAAAGCCACGCCGACGAAATTTTTGACGAGGCTGAAAACCGACTGCACGCGCAAAAAGCGGTTATGGTCAAGCTGATGAAATAAGGAAAATAAAAAGCTTTGCTGAGGGCGGCTTCACGTAAGTAAGAGCCGCTCATAAATTATTGATTTAACGCAGAGCATCGTTAAAAATGCCCGCAATCAGTCAGGACTACTGTGCTTTTTGCCTTGTTCTGAATCCAACTCCTTGACCGATATAGGAGTATTTATGTCAAAGTTAATTATTCTCAGAGGTAATTCGGGCAGCGGAAAAACTTCAGTTGCAAAAGCGTTGCAAGTAAAGCTTGGATCAAATACTATGCTGCTTTCGCACGACATGATCCGTATGCAAATCCTGCATGTTTGGGGTGACGAAAGCGTCAAAAAATCCGAGCCTCTGATGATCGAACTGCTCAAATATGGCAAACGGTGTTCAGAGGTAACCATCCTTGAAGGAATTTTGGATTCGGAACAGTATCATCGGTTATTTGATACAGCAGTTAAAGAGTATGGTCAAAATATTTTTGCATATTATTATGACCTGCCTTTTGAAGAAACCTTACTTCGGAATGAAACAAAACCTGATCGGCTTGATTTTGGTGAAGAGGATATGCGAAGATGGTGGAGAAAAAAAGACTATATAGGAACTATACCTGAAACGATTTTAAAACAGGACGTTAGTTTAAAGGATGCGGTTGAAATGTTATACCGCCATGTAACTGCCGATGATGGCAATAAGGTTGTGGAGAACTAAGCATTGTCCTAAAGTGAGTTTTCAGAACGGCGTTATTTTATAAGGCTTTAAAGTGCAGTTTGAGATGAATTCTCTGAGCATGAATATTATGTAAACATAACCAAACAGCCGCCCGAACGGGCGGCTGTTTTTTAGCTTATCGCTTTTAATTTTATTAAACGGTGGATTTTACTGCTCGGAAAAAGAATCTTTTCCGACTCCGCACAAGGGGCATACCCAGTCGTCGGGAATATCCTCAAATTTTGTTCCGGGAGCTATTCCGCTGTCTGGATCGCCGACGGCTTCATCGTAAACGTATCCGCAAACATTGCAAACATATTTTTTCATTTTGTTTCCTCCTTGTAGATGTGTTTTCGCGAAGCAAGCCGCGAAAACAAAATATTATAACTATAGTATATCACGCGTTTTGTTAAAAATCAACTGATTCAGAATTTATGTAAAACAGAATTTCCGTCCGGTTCTTCTTCAGCCCACGACATTTCTTCACGTTTTTTGACCGACACGCTTTTTGGCTTCAGCCGGATATAATCCTTTCAAAAACGGATTTTTATAGAAAGAAGCCGGATACCTGCATTAATAAAAATAATATTAATGCAGGTATCCGGCTTTGGCGGACAGGGTGGGATTCGAACCCACGGTACCGTGAGGTACACCTGATTTCGAGTGCGTTGTGCCTCAACCACTTTTCAGATTTTTTGCGTCAGATACTGTCAGCTTTGTTATGCCGAAAAGCTGCACAATTACTGGATTTTTTGACTATCATACCCCGAAAACGGCTCTGCATCGGCACTTCTGAAAAATGGGTTCAAATCACGCAAAAATGCGATTTTGGGCAGA
>CAZHWR010000010.1:0-50571 GCA_964536085.1 uncultured Oscillospiraceae bacterium | reverse complement strand
TGACCCTCTGCTTGTAAGGCAGATGCTCTCCCAGCTGAGCTATGCTCCCACATGCCTAATAAACTTCGGCAACGAAAATAATTATATCAAACTACCGACCCTTTGTCAACACATAATATGCAAAAAATGCGCATTTAATTTATTTTATCAAGCCCATAATCTGCTCTTTTGAAAATCTGTATTTTTTATTGCAAAAGTGGCATTTGACCTCAGTTACATCATCCTCTTCCGCCATTTTCGCAAGCTCCTCCCTGCCCATGCTTACAAGCGCTTTCTCCACACGTTTAGAGGAGCAATCACACTTATACTGAACATTTTGTTCATCGAGCAGATCAGGTTCCAAGCCGTCAAGCAGCATATTGCAGATTTCCTTCGGAGAAGTGCCTTTGTCTATTAAAGATGATATGGGCGCAAAGCCGTTAATATTCCTCTCAATGACATCTATAACAGAATTATCCGCATACGGCAGAAGCTGAACGATGAATCCGCCTGCCGCCCTTACTGTCAAATCAGGGTTTACCAGCACCCCCAGACTGCACACGGTTGGAGTTTGCTCACTCACAGCAAAGTAGTTCGTTATATCCTCGGCGACCTCGCCGGAAACAATCGGCACCTGACCGATATACGGATCTTTAAGTCCCAAATCCTTTGTAACCTGCAAAACTCCCTCCTTACCAATCGCACCGGAAACATCCAGCTTACCGTACTGGTTTAAAGGCAGTTCAACAACGGGATTCGCGACATAGGCCTTGACGTTACCGCATGAATCAGCAACCGCTATCAGCGAGCCTGTTTCGCCGCCGCCGTTCATACGCACAGTTATTGAATCATTCTCGCCTTTGAGCATCGTCCCCAACATGCTCACTGCGGTTGCCAGCCGTCCGAGCCCCGCAGTTACAACGGCGCTGGTGCGGTGTATGCGCTCAATGCGCCCTGCTATATCAGTAGAGTCAACGGCTATAGCATACGCCGAGCCGTCTTTTGCTATCGCTCTAACCAATTTGCCCATATTATTTTACTGTTCCTTCCTGTTTGCGTTTGTCGTATGCTCTGCGTGCGCTTTTTTTCGCAACATAAATAAGCCGCTGTGTTTTATCGTCCGGCGGACAAAACGAGTCGTCGCCGAACACGGCTGTTATCTCAAGTCCCGCTGAGCCGAGCATCGCATTAAGCTCGTTATAAGTATAAAACCTTTCACTAAACTGCTCGGAGCTGCGGCGGTAAACATTCTTTGTTTTTTCAAAAAAGTCAAGCTCAATTTCGATTATATTTTTGCCCGAAACGCCGTTTTGCCAAACACAGTATACGTTTTCGCAGTCATATACATACGTCTTTCCCGAAAGCAGGTTGAAATGCTTGTATTCCGAGTTTACGTCAAAAATAAACGCGCCGTCCTGCGACAAATTTTCCGATACTCTATTAAACGCCCCGGTAAGCAGCGCCGTATCAGTTATGTGATTTACGCTGTCGAGCGCGCAGATAATTATGTCCTGCTTTGAAATCAGCTCGAGCCGCTCCATCGGCTGATTGATAAATAACACCGGCTTTTTACTCAGATAACTTTTCTGCGAGGCAACAGCGAGCATATCCTCCGAGCCGTCCGCCCCGATAACGTCAAACCCCAACCGCGCAAGCTCAAAGCTGAGCGACCCTGTGCCGCACGCCAAATCAAGCAGATTTTTGCCCTTGACACCTTCGCGCTTTATAAGCTCCGAAAAAAATTTTGCACGTTCAGAATAAGAAATATTCTGCGTAAGCTCGTCGTAATATTTTGCAAAAACACCGTAGCCTCTCATTAATATACTCACCCCACCGAATACAAGACATTCAGATACAAAGCGCAGGTCTTCAGTCTTTATCCGCCAGCCTTTTGAAAACGATATCGTAGCCGTCGCTACCGTAATTCAAAGAACGGTTGACGCGGCTTATCGTGGCAGTAGACGCGCCGGTTTGGGAAACGATATCTGAATAAACCTTGTGATCCTTCAGCATCTTCGCGACCTGAAGCCGCTGGGACATCGCTTTGAGCTCCGGCACGGTACACAGATCCTCAAAAAAGCTGTAGCATTCGTCACTATTTTCCAAAGATAAAACAGCCCTGAACAAAAAGTCTATGTTTTTGTCCTTTAATTTATCATTCATCCGAACGGCACCTCCAAAAATTATTATAAAAACATTTTAGCACAGCAAACCGTAAAAGTAAATGGCTAAAATTGTTATCGCACCGATGTTCCGCACTGAACAGCAAAACGTACATCAACCGATTCACCGATATTGCATTGAAAAACACCCGAATCGCCGCATGCCAAACGCGCGTTTCGGGTGTTTTTGTATTTTGCGCCGAATCAATCGGCGCAGGATATATCCGGACGGTTATACCGTCTCGACAGACTCCTTTTTTATTATAATCTGTATATTTCTCTATTTTTCCGGCCTGACCGCAGTATGACGCGTTTTGTTTTGTGTATATCATTCGGAATTTATGTCGTTCAGCATTGCATTAATCCTCCTTTTGCCTGTGTTGAAACACGAATAAATTTACTTCCTGTTAATTCAAACAAGAAAAAGAGACAAAAGGTGACAAAAACCCAAAAATAATTTAAAGCCCTCCAAAATCAGTATAAAAACCTCAAATTCATACCAATAAAAATTCAATTTGCAGTTAATCAAACCCATAAACAAAAGTCAGCCGTAAAAAATCAATGTCTATCAAAACACTTTTTTCAAATAAAGGATAAAAAAGCAGGCTGTTACGCCTACCGAATAAAATAACCGTTCAATCCTTTGTCAATTTTATACCTATGCTAATTAAATCTTTGATGACATTCTCTTTATCCTTCGGAACTTCCTGCAACGCCAAAAGCGTACCGTTCCACTTATCCCTATCTGCTTCGCCTTTAACTATAGAATCTATGCTTATACCAAGAATATTGCTTAATTTAATCAGATTTTCTATTGATAATCCTGTTAATCCTCTTTCAACCTCGCTGAAATGTTTAACGGAAATATCAAGCATTTCAGCTATCTGCTCCTGGGTGAATTTCAGAGATTTTCTCTGTTTTTTAATTCTTAGTCCCATATCGTGTTTATAATCATGCATACTATCACCTAACCTATTATGTTGATGATATCACAACATTATACCATTAAAAACAAGGTAATAGGTGTTGACAAAATAAACCTATTATGTTATTATTGACACAACCCATTATGTTGGGTTGCGAGGAAGGATAAAAACATTAAACGCCGACAAAGGAGGAAAACATTATGAACGGCATAAAAATATCTTTAAAAAAAATCATTGCCGTATTACTTGCAATGACCGCTTTAATCTCGGTTTTTTCTTACGCTTCAATTAATACGCAAGCCGCTTCACTTACACAAACAGAGTTCAATAACAAAATCGCGAATGTAAAAAAAACATATAACTTAAAGCAGAAATATTCTTGGAGCGTAAACAGCAATGTAGTGGGTTATCAGTGTCACGGTTACGCCAGATGGCTGTCTTATACGCTTTGGGGTACTGATTTCGGTCTATACAACAAAAACTCCAATTATAATTGGTATACCGCTACATCATCGAGCGATAAATTAGGATCTCTTAAACCGGGCGATTTTGTACGCTATAACAATGGAAGATATGACCATACAATTTGTGTCACAAGCATCAGCGGAAGCACCATATATTTTACCGACTGTAACAGCGACGGTAAAAATACCGTAAAATTCGGTCGGTCAATATCACTTTCCAGTCTAAGGACAAAGATTCGGAAAAAGCTCAACGAGGGCTATGCTTACGGCTGGATAGTCAGCTATAAAAAGAACACCTTAAACTCAACATTCACCGTCAAGTATAATGCTAACGGAGGCAGCGGAGCACCGTCATCACAAACCAAGAAAAATGATACAACACTTAAGCTCAGCAGCACTAAGCCGACAAGAACAGGATTTACTTTCCTGGGATGGTCTACAAGTTCTACCGCAACAAAAGCCACATATTCTGCCGGAGGAACGTATACTGCAAATTCGTCAGCAACCTTATATGCGGTGTGGTCTCTGAACACGTCAAAGAGCACAAAATATAAAACCCCGTTAAAGGCATACACAATAGGCGCCCAAAAGACGCTTGTATACAACATAAACGGAAACGCAAAGACCAATAAGATTTATTCGACTGATTTGTGTACTATCAAATCAATATATTCAAACAACTGGTGTCAAGTGACATTCCCTCTTGACAGCGGAGGAACGGAAACCGGTTATGTAAAGCTCTCTGTTTTCTTTAGCAGCACAGGCACATCCGTTACAGCCAAAACAACTAAAGCCAAAATAACTACATATCGTAGAAGCAATGCTAATACGACGCTTGGATATACAGGTAAAGGCGACAAAATTTATATAGTAAGCGGCAAAGTGAACAGCAGATATCAAATTATATATGAACTAACCTCCGGCGGATATAAACTCGGTTGGATTAGTGCGACTGATTACAGCAAAAATCTAAAATAGATCTTATCCCTGAATATCCTTTCTCACTGACAATGATAAAAGCCGACGTTAAAAACGTCGGCTTTTTTGGCTTTTGTTAATTTCCTATGTATACGGCATCTGTCAAACCAGAGCAACAACCAGAACCCGCCGCAGGCTATAAATCTGCGGCGGGTTTAAAAAATACGCTTATATATCGTTTCTCACAATATCCTCGACCGTTTGACGTTTAACAATAACGCGGTCTTTTTTGTCTTTTACCATAACGACCGCGGGAGTCAGATTGCGGTTGTAGTTGGACGACATCGAGTAGTTATACGCACCAGTTGCGCACACGGCGATGATATCGCCCGCCTCGGCGTTTTGCAGCTTCATCCCCTCGCCGATTAAATCGCCGCTCTCGCAGCATTTACCCGCAACAGTGACGATGCTGTTCCTTTCTTCAGACGCTTTGTTGGCGACAATCACTTCATATTTACTCTGATACAGAGCATATCGCGGATTATCGCACATGCCGCCGTCAACCGAGACATACGTCCTGATTCCGGGGATTTCTTTCACCGCGCCCACGGTATAAAGCGTTATTCCCGCCGGAGCGACAATCGACCGTCCGGGCTCTATCATAATAAACGGACGGTTTATATCAAATTCCTTGCAGAGCGCGTTGACTCTTTCGCTTACTTTTTCCATATATCTGTCATACGGAACAGGGTCATCGCTTTCAACGTATTTAATGCCGAAGCCGCCGCCCAAATTCAAATCCCTGATTTCAAGCGAAAGCTCGTCTTTGAGCTTTTTGATAAAGCGCATCATAACGTCCGCCGCTTCGACAAACGGATCGATGTCAAAAATCTGCGAGCCGATATGGCAGTGAACCCCCGTAACCTCGATGCCGTTCATCTGTGAAGCGGTTTTGATTATATCAAAAGCCTCACCTGTTTCAAGCGCGACTCCGAACTTGGAATCTATCTGACCTGTCCTGATAAAATCATGAGTGTGAGCGTCGATTCCGGGCTTGATTCTGAACATAACCGACGCTTTTTTGCCCAAACCTACAGCGAGCGCGTTAAGCTCGTTGAGTTCCTGAAGGTTATCGACAATAATATGACCTACATTGTACTCAAGCGCGAGCTTTAATTCCTCGGCGGTTTTGTTGTTGCCGTGAAAGCAGATTCCGTCCGCCGGAAAATCAACCGACATCGCGGTGTACAGCTCGCCGAGCGAAACAACGTCCAGTCCCATGCCCTCGTCGCCCATTATGCGGCAGATTTCCTTGCAGCAAAACGCCTTACTCGCGTAGCACGCGCGTCCCTTACCGTCGTAATACCTGTCAAACGAGGCTTTGTACTGCCTGCAAAAGTCCCTTATCATGTCCTCGTCCATTAAGTACAGCGGCGTTGAATACTTTTTTGCAAGCTCTACTGCGTCCACCCCTGCAAACGCGAGATTTCCGTTTTTATTGACGCTTAAGTTATCAGATACAAACATTTTAATCCGTCCTTTCATTTATAAATCCGCATACCGAATCTGCCTTGTGTCAGTAAGACATACACTCACCCTGCGACCTCGGCTATAACGTTTTTTAACTGTTCTATCCCGTCCCCTTTTTGCGACGACACGGGAATCATGGTCACATCCTCGCCGCAGGGAATTTCATCGGCGAACGCCTTCAGGCGTTTTTCCCGCTCGGTTTTTGTGAGCTTGTCTGACTTTGTGAGCGCCACAATAAACGGGATTTCATTATCGATAAGAAAATCAATCATATCAACGTCCAGCTTGGACGGCGCATGACGCATATCCACAAGCGACACGACCAGTCTCAGTTCCCGCTCGCGTGCAAAATACCCTTCAATAAGCTCCGACCAACGCTGCTTTTCCCCTTTGGAGACCTTTGCGTATCCGTAGCCCGGCAGATCGACAAAATTCACGTTGTCTACCCTGTAAAAATTTATCGTTGCGGTCTTGCCGGGAACTGCGCTGACTCTCGCTAGAGATTTGCGGTTTAAAAGCTTATTTATAAGCGAGCTTTTTCCCACATTCGACCTCCCCGCAAACACAATCTCCGGCAGTTCACTTTCGGGAAGCTGCGCGGAAGTACCGTATGCCGCCGAAAACTCCGCATTATTAAAATTCATCCACGCTCACCTCCGTTTAGTGCAAATCATCCTGTAATATTCAGATTACGAGCGAATAGTCGGCACATCTTTGCCTTTGTTCTCGGTCGGAATCACAATATCCTTTTTTGCTTTACGCTTTTTGACAAGTGCAAAATCAAGCACATCCTCTATTTTTTCACAAGCTATAAACTTTACGGCAGCTTTGACCTCTTTGTCGATTTCCTGTAAATCGGGAAGATTCCCCTTTGGAATCAAAACTGTGCGTATTCCCGCGGCATAAGCCGCCATGGATTTTTCTTTAAGCCCTCCGATAGGCATAACTCTGCCGCGCAGACTGATTTCACCCGTCATTGCGATATCCCGCCGCACGGGAGTATCGGTCAGGGCGGAGATAAGCGCCGTCGTCATAGTAACGCCCGCGCTCGGACCATCTTTGGGCACAGCACCCTCGGGAGCGTGAATATGTATATCGTAATTTTTATAAAAATCCCTGTCTATACCGTACAAATCGGCAACGCTTCTTGCGTATGTAACCGCAAGCTTTGCGGATTCAGTCATAACCTTGCCGAGATTTCCCGTCACGTCGATTTTTCCGGTTCCGTCGACCACGGCGGCCTCGATTTTCAAAAGCTCTCCGCCGACCGACGTCCACGCAAGCCCGTTGACAACGCCGACTTCATCCTCACGCGCCAGCTTGTCCGACAAAAATCTGCGCTTACCCAACAGCTTTTCAATATTCGCAGAGCTCACCGAAACGGACTTTTTCTGCTCCTCAGCAATCATCTTGGCGCTTTTCCTGCAAAGCTCTGCAATTTTTTGCTCCAGTCGGCGGACTCCCGCTTCTTTTATGTAGCCGTCTATAATATCATACAACGCCGAGTCGGCGATTTTAAGCTGCTGTGCCGACAATCCGTGCTTTGCACGCTGTTTTTTTACAAGATGCTTTTTCGCAATGTTGAATTTTTCCTCGCGCGTGTAAGATGAAAGCTCGATTATCTCCATGCGGTCGAGCAAGGGCGCGGGGATAGTGTCGGTCGTGTTGGCGGTGGTGATAAACAGCGTGTCGCTCAAATCGAACGGCACTTCAATATAGTGGTCTACAAACGCATTGTTCTGTTCGCCGTCGAGCACCTCAAGCATCGCCGCGGACGGGTCGCCTCTGAAGTCGCTGCTCATTTTGTCAATCTCATCGAGCAAAATAAGCGGATTCCTCGACTTCGCGGCTATATAGGCGTTTATTATCCTTCCCTGCATTGCGCCGACATACGTCTTTCTGTGACCGCGTATATCCGCTTCGTCGCGAACGCCGCCGAGCGATATGCGCTGATATCGCCTGCCCATCGCCTGCGCGACAGCTTTCGCAATCGATGTTTTTCCAACTCCGGGAGGTCCGACAAAGCATAGTATCTGCGATTTAATATCGGGTGTGAGCTTTCTCACGGCAAGGCTTTCAAGAATACGCTCCTTGACTTTTTCCATGCCGTAATGGTCTTTATCGAGCGTTTTTTTAGCTCTTCTCATATCGACTATATCGGTTGTTTTTTCGTCCCACGGTAGCGAAAGGCAGGTTTCAAGATATGTTCTTATAACGCCCGCCTCCTGCGCGGAGCCCGCAGATTTGCAAAGCCTGTCGCATTCCTTCAAAAGCTTTTCCTTCGTTTGCTCCGGCATATGCTTCAGCCTGATTATGCGTTCTTCAAACTGTGCTGCTTCCTCCTGAACGCCGTCGCCTTCGCCTAGCTGCTCGGCTATCGCCCGCATCTGCTCGCGCAGGAAGTACTCGTTTTGATTTTGATCCATGCGCTCTTTGACCTTATCCATAATATCCTGTTCAAGGTCGATTATCTGCGCTTCCTCCAGCAGAGCCTGCACGAGCTTTTCGCACTGTAAATACACGCTTGAAAGCTCCAGTATCTTTTGCCGCTCGGGATAAGTCAGAACGACGTTTTGAATCACAGCGTCAAACATGTCTTTAAGATTATCGGAGCCTACCACCCTGTCGATAGCCTCCTGCGGAATCTTCGGCATCGCCTCGCAGTAAACGGTGAACGCTTCGAGCAATGAACGTCTCAGTGCTGTCTGCGATGCCTCGGATGCCCTTATTCCACGACGGCTCAGTCGCACTACTGACGCTTTAAGATACTGCCTGTGTTCGTCCAAATCAAGCATTTTTGCCTTATATATTCCTTCAACAAGCACCCTGACTGCGTCGTTTGAGATTTTGAGAAGCTGTTTTATTTCAGCTACCACTCCGATTTTATAAAGGTCGGACTTTCCGGGGTTATCCACCGACACATCCTTCTGAGCTGTCATGAATATCCGGCGGTTTGAAGCCATCGCTCTTTCAAGCGCCGCGATGGATTTAGCGCGCTCAACATCAAAGTGCAAAACCATCGACGGGAATATAACAAGTCCCCTCATTGCTATTGCGGGGAGTTCAATCGTATTAACTGTGTCTTTAATCGTTTCCATTTTTATACTATGGCTTTTGCCGTTGCAAAAGCTTCCTTTCCGGGATATTGCGGTTTGTTCACCGCTGTCGGCTAAAATCGCCGTTTGAGACTATTCTCTGTATCGCAATTCAAGCCTCAGATAAATGTACTGTAAATTATACCTTATTCGTGTTAATTTTTCAAGAGTCAATGCGACGGCAAATTGATTTAAATGTTAATTTTTGATTAAAAAAGCACGTATGCCAGCTGACCGCACCAAAATACGTGACATAATGTCTTTCGTTCAGGGTGGGCTATGACATACGCGCCTTTGCGTATTTGTTTGTTACGCCAAGCGTTTCGGCGGCGTATTATCCGAAAGCAGAAGCTTTTTCGGCTTACGGTTTTTGTTTTTGATAATCTCAGGCGGACGTTTGCCGTTAACACAGTCGTGGTCAATGATTATCTTCTCGACTGTATAATCAGTCGGGACTTCAAACATCAGCTTTTGCAGGATCTCCTCCATTATGCCGCGAAGTCCGCGCGCGCCTGTTTTGCGCTCAATAGCCTTTTTAGCAACAGCCTCTAAAGCGCCGTCGGTCATGCTCAGTTCAACACCGTCCAGGTCAAACAGCCTTACATACTGCTTTAACAGTGCGTTTTTTGGCTTTGTCAGAATATTCACCAAAGCCTGTTCATCCAGTTCCTCAAGCGAGGTTATAACAGGAAGCCTTCCCACGAGTTCCGGGATGATTCCGTATTTAACCAAATCGTGAGGGATTATATTTTTAAGCGCGTTGCCGACCGTCATCTTAGACTTGTCTTTAATATCCGCTCCAAAGCCTAGCGAAGACGAACCCAAACGGCTGTTTATGATTTTTTCGATACCATCAAACGCGCCGCCGCATATAAACAGAATATTGCGCGTATTCACCTGGATAAATTCCTGATTCGGGTGCTTTCTTCCGCCCTGCGGAGGAACGTTTGAAACCGTTCCTTCAAGGATTTTTAAAAGCGTTTGCTGAACGCCCTCACCGGAAACGTCGCGCGTTATCGACATGTTTTCCGATTTGCGCGCGATTTTATCAATCTCATCTATATAAATAATGCCGTGTTCGGCGGATTCAACATCGTAATCCGCCGCCTGAAGCAAGCGCACAAGTATATTTTCCGCATCCTCGCCGACATATCCCGCCTCGGTCAGCGTCGTAGCGTCCGCTATAGCGAACGGAACGTTGAGCACCTTGGCAAGCGTTTGTGCCAAAAGCGTTTTTCCCACGCCTGTAGGACCGAGCAGCAAAATATTGCTCTTTTGCAAGTCAACGCCGTCGTCCTCGCCGGAGCTTATTCTCTTATAGTGATTATATACCGCGACGCATAGCGCAATTTTCGCCTGTTCCTGACCGATCACATAATCATCCAAAACCGCTTTAAGCTCCGCAGGCTTTAAAATTACCGTTTCACCGTCAGCAGAGCGTTTTTTACCTCTGCCGCGCTGATATGGCGCAAGCGTGCCGTCTCCCACAAGCATCTGATAGCACAGCTCTACGCATTCGTCGCATATAAACGCGTCGCCGCCATATAAAAGCCGCGCCACCTGCTGTTCCGGTTTTCCGCAAAAGCTGCAATGCGGTATTTTTGTCTCGTTTTGTTCCGCCATGTGTAAACCCCCAGTTTTCTGCCCTTTGCAGGCTTTTCACTCAGCCGCGAGTTTTGCGCTTAGCAAAACTCCGAACAATAAAAACTTCGTTTTCATTGTTCATTTCTGACAGCGAAAGTCTCCCTGCAAAAGCCGATAAAACACAGACGCTGTCCGGCTATACAGAAGGGAGACCTTATTATCATATATTACCTGTGTTCAATGACCTTGTCAATCAAACCGTACTCGACCGCCTCGGCGGCAGACATAAAATTGTCGCGCTCAGTATCGCGCTCGATTTGTTCGACCGACTTTCCGGTATTCTCGGCGAGCATTTTGTTCAGATTCTCTTTCATCTTCAGAATTCTTTCTGCTTGGATTCTGATATCCGTTGCCTGACCCTGCGAGCCGCCTGACGGCTGATGAATCATAATCTCGCTGTTGGGAAGCGCAAAACGCTTGCCTTTTGTGCCCGACGAAAGCAAAAATGCTCCCATCGATGCCGCCATACCGATACAAATAGTCGAAACGTCGCACTTGATGTATTTCATTGTGTCGTAAATTGCCATTCCTGAGGTTATCGAACCGCCTGGGCTGTTGATGTAAAAAGAAATATCCTTATCCGGATCCTGGCCCTCTAAAAACAAAAGCTGTGCTACCACCAAGCTTGCGGTCGTGTCGTTAACCTCTTCCGACAGGATAATTATTCTGTCGTTCAAAAGGCGGGAAAAAATATCGTACGCGCGTTCTCCGCGGTTTGTTTGTTCAACAACGGTAGGTACAAGACTCATTATTTATGCCCTCTTTCAAATCAATTACTCTGCTTTATCTGCGCTGTCCTTTTTTTCTGTTGTTTTTTTAGCGGTTGTAGATTTAGACGTTGTGGACTTTTTAGCCGCAGGCTTTTTCGCTGCGGTTTTTGTTTCGGATTTATCCTCCTTGGCGGCTTCTGCCTTTTTAGCCGAGGACTTTGTTCCGGTGGATTTTTTAGCCGTCGATTTTGCCGCAGTCGATTTAGACGCGGTTTTGGAGGCTGTTTTCTTTGCGGGAGCCTTAGAAGTTATTTCGGCATTTTCCTTGATAAAATCTATAGCCTTGCCGACAGCCAAATCCAGCGCCAAATCATCCTTCGCTACGACGTTTTTAACCTTTTCAACCTCCATATTATATGCGGAAGCCATTTTATTATACTCTTCTTCGATTTCCTCATCAGACGGCTTTATGTCTTCAGTCTTGACGATTTCTTCCAAAGCTAAACGGATTTTAACCTGTTTTTCCGCCTGCTCCTTAAAGCCTTTTCTGAAATCTTCCATAGTCATGCCGGTGTACTGCAAATAAGTATTTAAATCGAGCCCCTGCGCGCTCAGACGGTATTCATACTCGCGAACGGATTCGTCGATTCTGTTTTCATACATGACCTCGGGAATCTCCGCCTCCATGTTGGCGATAACCTCGTCGATCATTTTGTCCTCCGCCTCGGTGTCCGCCTGCTTTTCGTACTGCTCGGCGATTTTCTTGGAGGTGTCGTCTTTAAGCTCCGCAAGTGTGTCGAACTCGCTTACGTCTTTTGCAAATTCATCGTCCAGCTCGGGAACTTCCTTGTACTGAATCTCATGAAGCTTAACTTTAAATACAGCGTCCTTGCCTTTCAATTCCTCCGCCTGATAATCCTCGGGGAACTTAACGTTTACGTCAAACTCATCGCCGACGCTGTGACCGACTATCTGATCCTCAAATCCGGGGATAAACTGACCGCTTCCGAGCACAAGGCTGAATTTTTCCGCCTTGCCGCCGTCGAACGCCTTGCCGTCGACAAATCCCTCAAAGTCGATAACCGTGTTGTCGCCGTCCTTTGCGGGACGGTCATCAACGTCGACCATACGGCTGTTTCTGTCCTGAAGCTTTTTGAGCTCTTCGTTGATATCTTCGTCAGTGACCTTTTTGACGGTTTTGGTAACTTTGATTCCCTTGTAATCCTTAACGGTTACCTCGGGCTTTGTGATACATGTCGCCTTAAATTCAACGCCCTTTTCACGGCTTACATCTGTAGCCTCAACCTCGGGACGGGTTACCAACACAAGCTCCGCTTCCTTGACTGCTTCGTTCAGAGCATCGGGATAAACGTCGTTAACGGCGTCCTCAAAGAAAATTCCTTCTCCATAGAGCTTTTCAATCATCTTGCGGGGAGCTTTTCCCTTTCTGAAGCCGGGGACATTTATCTTTTTAACGTTTTTGCGGTATGCTCTTTCAATTGCCTGAGCAAATTTTTCCGCATCGACCGAAACGGTCAGTTCGTATTTATTAGTTTCCAGTTTTTTTGATGAAGCTAAACTCATTTTATACTTCCTCCACGTTTAATTTTCCGCAAAGCGGCGGAAAGCCGCGCTTTACGCCGCTTCGGTTGTGAAACAACCGATTTGCTTTCAATTATAACACATTTTTACAAGCAGTTACCAGAAAAAAACGTAATTCTACCTTATGACAATATTACACGATTTTTATCGGGTTAAATTGGATATAATCACAAGAAACAAGCTTATAATCAATGCCGTTTTTCACACCAACCACGGCGTTTTTGCACGAAGCGCCGTGCAGATGACCGTAATAGCATTTTTTTATTCCGTTTTGCAGGAGCACCTGCTCTATTTCCGCGCACGAGTCGTTTTCGTACACCGGCGGATAATGCAAAAATGCAATCGGTTCTCCGCCCGCTTTTTTCGCCTCGTTCACGGAAAGCGAAAGCCGTCCCGCCTCGCGAAGCAGTATCTTTTTGTCGGGGGACTCGCCCTTTTCGTTCATCCAGCCGCGCGTTCCGCAAATCGCAGAACCGCAGCGTGAATAAGCGTTGTTAAAAAGTATCTTTATGCTTGTAAAGCCGTGTTCAAGTAAAAAATCCTCGGTTTTTTTCTTGGTCTGAAACCAATAGTCGTGATTGCCCTTCAATATTATCTTTTCCCCCGGCAGCCTGTGGATAAACTCAAAATCCTTGACCGCTTCGGAAAGATTCATCGCCCACGAAATATCGCCCGCAATAACGACCGTGTCCCGGTCGCCGACATTCTTTTTCCAGTTGTCCGATAACCTCTGCGTGTAGTTTTTCCAGCCGAGGAATACGTCCATCGGCTTATCCGCCCCGAAAGAAAGATGCAAATCGGCTATTGCAAATAAGCTCATATATCCCCTCCTTTGCATTTTCAAACCACAACGCCCTGCAAGTGGCGTTTTAAAAGATTATTATCCTATTTGATTTTCAAAAGCTCTAAAACCGCCGACTGCATCTGATCCTTTGATATGCACTCGGTAAAGCGAACGTCTTTGTCTTTAAGATTTGCAAGCTCTTTCGGAACGGGCATCTTAGACACCTCGCACAGCTTGTGGACCTTATCAAATTCGTCGAGATTATCAAAACCGTCGTTTGCAACGGCGCTTAAAACGCTGGTCGAGAATTTATACGGATTCGCAGTGGACGCGATAATCGTTTTGGTTTCGTCCCCTGTTTTTTCGCGATAGTCGTTATACACCTTTACCGCAACTGCAGTGTGAGTGTCGCAAAGATAGGAATACTTATTAAATACCTCGCGAATGGTGTCTTTTGTCTGAGTATCGTCGCAGTAACCGCCGTAAAAGCTCTCGGTGAGTTTTTTCTTGACGTCGTCGGAAACTGTATACCCGCCGTCTGTTTTCAGCTTATCAAACCATTCGTTTATGATTTTATCATCCTTGCCCGAAAGCTCAAACAAAAGCCTTTCGAGGTTGCTGGAAATAAGTATGTCCATCGAGGGGGAAATAGTCGTGAAAAACTCACGGTTTTTGTTGTATACTCCCGTGTTGATAAAATCGGTCAGAACCTTGTTTGAATTGGAAGCGCAGATAAATTTAGCTATCGGCAGCCCCATGTTTTTGGCGTAGTACGCCGCAAGGATATTGCCGAAGTTGCCTGTCGGAACGCAGACGTTCACCTCGTCGCCGTTTTTGATTTCGCCCGATTTCACAAGCTCGCAGTAAGAGGATATGTAGTAAACAATCTGCGGCACAAGTCTGCCCCAGTTTATCGAGTTTGCGCTCGAAAGCATCATGTTGTGCCCCGCGAGTATGTCCTTGACCTGCTTGTCGGTGAATATCGCTTTTACGCCGTTTTGCGCGTCGTCAAAATTGCCCTTGATGGCGCAAACGCCGACGTTTTCGCCCTCCTGGGTCGTCATCTGGCGTTTTTGCATTTCGGAAACGCCGTCGTTAGGATAAAATACGAGTATTTTTGTTCCGGGAACGTCCCTAAAGCCCTCAAGTGCCGCCTTGCCAGTGTCGCCGGAGGTCGCAACCAAAATAACTATCTCCTTGCCGTCTACGGTTTTCTTGGCGGAAACCGTCAGAAGATAAGGCAGCAGCTGAAGCGCCATATCCTTAAACGCGCAGGTCGGACCGTGCCACAGTTCGAGCATGAACGCCGAATCCGAAAGCTTTGAAAGCTGCGCTATATCGTCGCTTTTGAACTTTTCGGCTGTATAAGCGTTGTCGACGCAATAGTCAAGCTCGTCATCGGTAAAATCGGTCAAAAATTCCTTTAAAACAAATTTTGCGCGCTCCCGATAGCTCTTTTCAGAAAGAACCGCGATATCGTCAAACGTTATTTTCGGGAACGACTCGGGAACGAACAGACCGCCCTCTTCGGAAATTCCCTGTGCAATCGCCATTGCGGACGAAACCTTTAGCTGTTTATTACGGGTTGAATTGTACTGCATTTTTATCATCCTAACATTATATTTTGCTGAAAAAATCAAACGCGTTTTTATAAAAAATCCTGTCGGACAACGTTTTCCCAAAGTATTGTACCATAAGTCGGTACAATTTTTCAATATCCCCGATGGATTTTAATTCATCGGGTGTCTCTGCGCCGTCAAAATCCGAGCCTATTGCAAGCGCGTTTTCACCGCAGATGTTCAAAATATGCTCGGCGTGGCGCACAATGTCGCGCATCGACGGATTTTCAAAGGTCAGAAACTCTGTGTAAAAATTCAGTCCCACTATTCCAGATCGCTCGGCAATCGCCTTGAGCATATCGTCGGTAAGGTTGCGGCGGTGTCTGCAGACAGCGCGTGCGTTGGAGTGGCTTGCCAAAATCCGAACGCCGCCGGGTGCTTTGTCGTACTCCTTCACAACGTCCCAAAAGCTCATGTCCGAAAGATGCGAAACATCTATGGTTACGCCGCAATCTGAAAATCTCTTTACCGCCTCTTTACCCAAAGCGGTCAGCCCCTCGAGCGAATCCGCGCCGCCCGCATAGCAATTTTCGGCGTTCCACGTTAAGGTTGCGAGCTTAAAGCCCTCGGCGGCCAGCCGTTCGATAAGCTCAAAATTGCCGCCTATAAAAGAGGCGTTTTCGATGGTTTTTAAAACCGAGCGCGAATGAGAATCCTCGTTCGGGAAAGCCGTCAGCCCGTTTTTTTCCATTTGAGATTTCAAAACCGAGCTTTGCCTGAAAAACAGCTCACGCTGCTTTTCGGGGCTGTATTTGTCATGTATAAATATTGCGAACGCCTGCACCCATCTTTCAATGTGCGCCGCGCTGCTGAGGCTGACCGCAAGGTCGTTTTTCAAAAGCTCCTTGCCGCTGCGTTCGCACTCACAAATCGTGTCGCAGTGAAGATCAAAAAAATACATATTCACCCTCTGCGATAAAAGCGTTTTCTATGTGATTTATCCTCCCGCCGCCTTTTTCTGTAACGACCTCGATAACGTCAAACCTCGGCTGGAGCGATATGTGTTCATTCGTTATATATTCATGCGCCGTTTTTATTATTCTTTCCCGCTTTTTTCTGTCAACCGCACTCGCAGGCGTGCTGACGGCGTTCTGCGCACGGGTTTTGACCTCGGCGAACACTATAACGCTGTCTTTTTCAGCTACAATATCAATTTCGCCGGACTCACAGCTGTAATTGCGAGCCGCGATTTTATATCCGCGGCTTTTAAGATATCCGCAAGCGCTTTCCTCTCCCATATCCCCGGTTACCTTTGTTTGCGGCGCTTTCCTTTGCCCGAAATATTTTTTCAGAAAGCTCATTCTGTGAACGGGTGAAGGACCGAACTTGTCAAGCATTTCGTAATGAAGCTTGGTCCCGTAGCCCTTGTGCTTTGCAAACTGATACTCCGGATACTGCCTATCCAGCCGTTTCATGTATCTGTCCCTGGAAACCTTCGCCAGAATCGACGCCGCGGCGACCGATGCGGAAATCGAATCTCCCTTCACAAGAAACCGGCTGTTGAAATTTTCTATGGGGTTTTTATTGCCGTCCACCAAAACCAGTTTCGGCGAAACCGAAAGCGACGACACGGCGCGATTCATCGCCAAAAATGTCGCCTGCAATATATTGTGTTCTTCAATCTCATCAACGGTCGCCGCGGCAATACCATAGCTGACCGCCTTTTCGGTTATTACCGAAAAAAGCTCCTCCCGCTTTTTTTCGGTGAGCTTTTTGCTGTCGTTAATTCCGCTTATTTCGCAGTCCTTCGGCAGAATAACCGCCGCGGCGTAAACATCCCCCGCGAGCGGACCTCTGCCCGCTTCGTCAACTCCGCACAAAAGCTCTATTCCGAGATTTTTATCATATTCAAACAACGTCATAGCCATACCCGCCTTTTACTGTGCTTTGAAGCTTGGCTTTTCCAGCGATATCTTTCCTAGCTTTCCGCCGCGGTATTCATCCATGACGGTTATAGCCGCGCGCTCGGTATTTATCTCCCCGCCCGAAATAAGCATGCCGCGGCGGCGGCCTACCATTTCGAGCAGCTCGTATCCTTGTGTTTCGCTGTCTGCTGTGATGTCATACCTGTCCGCAAGCTTCTGCGGATACGCCGCGTTCAGCCATTCCAAAAGCCGCACAGCCAAAAGCTCAATGTCAATAACTCCGTCTTTTACGGCTCCTGTAAACGCAAGCCTTTCAGCAACCGACTGGTCGTCGAACTTCGGCCACAAAACTCCGGGCATATCCAAAAGGTCAGCTTGGTTTCCGACGCTGACCCACTGCCGTCCTCTGGTAACGCCGGGACGGTCCTCCACTTTGGCACGCTTTGAATTTGCCATTGCGTTTATAAACGAGGACTTTCCGACGTTGGGGATGCCGACTACCATCATCCTCACCAACGCTCCCGTCATTCCCTTTTCCTGCCGGCGTTTTATGACCTCGCTCAGTACATTTTTTACAAGCGGCATAAATTCCTTGAGCCCACGCCCGCTTTTGCAGTCGGTCGCAATCGCCGGAATACCTGCGCTTTTGTAATATTTTATCCACTCGGAGGTTATATTGGGGTCGGCAGAATCGCTCTTATTCAAAACGATTATCCGCGGCTTTCCCGAAATCCAGTTGTCAAGCTCGGGATTTCTGCTGCTCTGCGGAATGCGCGCGTCTGTTATCTCGACAATTATATCGACAAGCTTCAGGCTTTCTTTCATAAGCCTCCGAGTTTTCGCCATATGGCCCGGAAACCACTGAATATTTTGCTGTTCAGCCATAATGATACCGTCCTTTTCTTTTATGTCCGAATAATTCATCCGCGGAATAATTTGTCCGCCGGATAAATGCTTTTTCAATAAGGGGCGTCGCCCCTGTCATTCAACAAGCGACCGTGCGTTAGCCCCTCAGTCTTCCAGGCGGGGCATAAGCCGCGGTTATATGCAGAGATAGTCTATGGCAGACGCCATAGACTATCTGATCATTTCACGATTATTCTACAGGCCCTATATCGCTGAATGGATATATCCTGAAAAACGCCTTGCCGAGTATATACCGTTCGTCTATCATTCCGATGCTTGAATCGCGGCTGTCGCGCGAATTGTTGCGGTTGTCCCCCATGACGAACACCTTGCCCTCGGGGACTGTGACCGGAAGCTCGATGTTACAGGTCGCGGAATTTGTTGTAAGCTCGTTTATGTACGGTTCGCTGAGCGCCGTGCCGTCGACATACACCGTGCCGGTGCTGAAATCTATATCGACTACCTGACCCTCTTTTGCGATGATACGCTTAATAAGCGGCTCGTTAACAGCGGTCGGCTGCGTGATAACGATTATATCCCCTTGCTTTGGGGTATAAAACAAATGAGATATCACCAGTCTGTCCTGATCCTGCAGCGTCGGAACCATCGAACGCCCGTCGACGCCTACTATTCTGAAAATAAATGTGAAAATCAATACGACTGCAACCAGCGAAAAAACGATACATTCAAGCCATTCAAAAAGCTCAGTCTTAAAGCCGGACTCGCTTTTTTTCGGAGTCTGACCGCTTTGCTGCTTGCAGTTGTCAACGCTGCTGTCAATATTATTGAGCTGTGTATTAGCTTCCGCCATAATATAATCATTCCCTTCGATGCCCGGAATGCTGTCCGCCGCCGAGGCGCGCGTAATACGCCTGACGCACAGGTAATTTCAGCCGGATATTTACACCTGTTAATATAAATCTTTGATTATCGACAATATGCAAAAAAGGGACGACTCACGCCCCCTTTTTATACTATTTGATTTTTTCTTTGACCTTAGCCGCCTTGCCGACACGGTCACGCAGGTAGTAAAGCTTGGCTCTGCGAACGCGACCGGAACGAACGATTTCGACTTTTGCAACGTTCGGCGAATGAAGCGGGAAAACTCTTTCAATCCCGCAGCCGTGAGCAACTCTGCGAACTGTGAACGTTTCGGAAACTCCGCCGTGTTTTTTGGCAATAACAGTTCCTTCAAAAACCTGAATCCTTTCTTTTTCTCCCTCTTTAATCTTAACGTGAACCTTAACGGTGTCGCCCACATTGATTTCGGGAGCTTCTTTTTTAAGCTGGATTCGCTTATAGCTTTAATTGCGTCCATTTTTATCCTCCTGATTTTCAGACATTCTTGCTTTATATGCAGAGGACTGCCCGCTTTAATGACTTTTCCGTGTTTACGGATCTGCATTAAACCCCGCTTAAAACCGAGAATATTCCAAGCGGATTCCCAAATGCCTATATATCATAACACAAAGCGTTTTTAAATGCAAGCATTTTTTGCACGACATGCTCAAAAAATACTCAAACAGTTATTATTTCCACTTTATTGTATACGATCCGCTGGAAAGCGCGTTGCTCCTTACAACCTTGATTTGATATGTTCCCTTCTTGCTCTTTCCGTAAAGCGTTTTTATTTGTGCGCTGCCGCCGGTAAAGCTATATGTGTAATATTTTTTACCCTTGTAATAAACTATTACCTTGAGCGTTCCGGTTATGTTTCCGGTGAGGTTGATTCTGAGCTTTTTGATCTTTTTAAGAGTAAATTTATACCAATCCGCTGTTTTTTCGCCCGCCGCGACAAGACCGCTTATTTTTTTGCCCGACTTGATTTTGACCGCCTTGCTTTTTTTAGCACCGCTTTTTTCTTTTATCGCGGTCTCCTTAATGGAAATGCTCTGTAAATTTCCGCCGCTGACTCCGTTTGAAGTCACAAGGAAATAATAGGTTTTGCCTTTTTTAACGGCAAATGCGAATTTGTTGGAATTTGTTCCGCTGCTGACCCATTCCTGCGCCGAAATTGCTTTTTTGGAAGCGTTCGTCAAGGTGAGATAGCTTCCGTAGGTATAAGGCAGGGTAACGGTCACCTTACCGGTTTTTGCAGCCTTGTATTTAAAATAATATTTGTCGCTTCCGCTTTTTCTGTAATAACTGATAGTCTGGCCGGATTTGATTGTTTTATCGCTTGCAGTATATTCGCGGACGCTCATTGTGACGGTATTTGTAAAATTGACGTCTGACGAATATACGCTCGAATAGAGCTTGATATAGTATGTTCCCGCACTGCTTACAGACACGTATTTTTCACCCGTTGTATCTCCGACAGAAAAATACGAAGACGCATAAAGGCTGTTTGTGCAGGCAGCGTCAGTGTAAACATTAAACGTCATGTCTTTTTCAAGCTTGGAAAAAGAAAATGTAAACTTTACCGTTCCCGCCTGAGTGAGCGCCATCGGGATTATAATGCCGAACTGATAGCTGTCCGGCAGCGCCGACGTATTATCGTACGAATAAGTGTAATTGGTCGCCGCCTCGTTACCATAGTACATTGTCGGCACGGTCATCGCCGATTCCTGCGCAGAAGCGGCGAACGGTATCGCCGTGAGCAGCATAGCCGCCGCCATAACTGCCGACAAAAGACTTTTTACTCTTTTCTTCATGTTATATCCTCCATTGACAAAAAATAATAACGATATAAAATAATACACTATAATTATACACAATATCGTTGTATTTATAAACCAAAATCGTATCATTGTATTTAAATATATGCTGTGCGGCTATAAAAAAGCCGGACGGCAGAAAGCGTCCGGCTTTTTTATTACGTTTGATTTTTTATCTGCAAAACCGATAAGAATAAAAACCGTTGAACATAAAATTTCAATCGTACTTATTCCTCTGTCGAAAGCTCGATACCTTCGGGAAGCTCTTCCTTGACTTCCTCGGCCACCTCTTTTTTCTCTTCGGGAATTTCAGGCAGCAAAGCTTTTATAGAAAGGCTTATGCGCTTTTTCTCAAGGTCGATCTCGGTAATTTTAGCGTCTACCTTATCGCCGACCTGCAAAACATCCGCAACCTTGTTTACGCGCTCATGTGATATCTGAGAAATATGTATGAGCCCATCCACTCCGGGGATGATCTCGGCAAATGCGCCGAACTGGGTAAGCGAGACGATTTTTACATTGACCACCTGGTCAACCGAAAACTCGTTTTCAAATTTGACCCAAGGATTGTCCTCGGTCTTTTTGTATCCGAGCGATATCTTCTTGGCTTCGCGGTCAAAATCTTTGACGTAAACCTCGACCATATCGCCTACATTGACTACCTCTGACGGATGCTTGATTTTGCTCCATGAAAGCTCTGTGATGTGAATAAGACCATCAACTCCGCCCAAATCCACAAACGCGCCGAACGAAGTGAGCGATTTAACCTCGCCGGTGTATTTTTTGCCGATCTCAACTTCATTCCAAAACGCTTCAGCAAGCTGCGCCTTTTCTTCTTTGATAACGGTTTTAACAGAGCCTACCGCACGGCGGCGCTGTTCTTTGATTTCGATGATTTTAAATCTAATTTGCTTTTTAAGAAGTTCTTCAAGATTTTCAACTCTTCTGTCGGAAACGTGAGAAGCGGGGATAAACACCTTTACAGAGTTTGTCAGCGCCAGAACGCCGCCGCGGACAACGTCGGTTATAACGCCGTCGAGAACGGTACCTTCCTCATACGCTTTGCAAAGCTCATCAAAGCCCGCCAAAGCGTCGCACCGTTTCTTGGAAAGCATCACAGTGCCCTCCTGGTCGTTTACCTTCATAACAATAAGATCGATTTCATCGCCGCGCTTAACAAGCTCTTCGGGCTTTGCGTTGGGGTCGTCGCTTAATTCGTTAACAGGAACAAAGCCGGCTTGTTTTGCACCGACGTCAACTTGGATCTCATTGTTGTTCACAAAAGATACAACGCCCTTAACCCTCTTTCCCGTATATAGTCTTTCGTTAAGACTTTCTTCTAAGAGCGCAGCAAAGTTCTGCTCCTCTTCGGTATTTTTTTCAATTTCACTCATGGTTGTTAAAACCTCCTTAATTATATAGGCCGGAGTAGAAGCGCCGGCCGTGACGCCGATATCCCCGCCGCGCGAAAACAGTTCCTTTTTGATTTCGTCCGGCGATTCAATAAGAAAGGTTTTACAGTATTCGCCGCAAATCGAAAACAGCTTTTCAGTGTTCGAGCTGTGGCGACCGCCTATTACAACCATGGCATCTGATTGTTTGGCGATTGCAACCGCTTCAGTTTGCCTTTCATGCGTCGCATTACATATTGTATCAAAAATTTTTATATTTGTATAGATATTTCCCGCAAATTTCTTGCAACTTTGCCAAATTGTTTTATTGAACGTGGTCTGAGCGACCATAATTACGTTATTTTCAACAATTTCAGGGTGAATTTTTGTAATAATTTCAAGTTCGTTTTCATTCCCGAAAACAAAACTCCGCCCCTTGCATCGGCTTGCAATACCAATAATTTCAGGATGATTTTCGTTTCCCGCTATCAAAACAGTCGTGTCGGATCCCGAATTTTCAGAAACTATTCTGTGTATCTTCGATACGAACGGACAGGTCGCGTCCTGATAATCTATTCCGAGCCTGTCAAGCTCCACATATACGTCCGCCTTTACCCCGTGCGAACGGATAACAACCGTTTCGTCCGGCTTTGCTTCATTCGGAGACGCGATTATGCGCACGCCTTTTTTTCGCAAATCCTCAACAACCTGCGGATTGTGGATAATCTCTCCGAGCGTACACACCTTTTTGCCGGAATCAACAAGCTCATAAACCAAATTCACCGCCCTGTCGACCCCGAAGCAAAATCCTGCGGTTTTCGCGATTCTTATCATAATGCGGCTCCTAGCACGCGAAGCTGTTCGACGCTTTCCTGCAAGAGCCTGCTCGCCTGCTTAATCTGCGCGAGCGATTCACCCGAAATTCCAAGCTGTTCGTTTTTTATCGGCTTGCCGAATCTCACCACGACCTTGCTTCTGAATTTTAGCTTGCCCTCAAAGCATACGCATGCAGGGACAACGCTCGCGCCTGTTTTGTGAGCTATAAGCGCGGCGCCTGATTTAAATCTCAACAGCTCGCCGTTTTTGGAGCGCGTTCCCTCGGGAAAAATCGCAAGAACATTTCCGTTTTCCACTGTTTTCACAGCAGTTTGCACCGCGCTTGCGTCACCTTTGCCGCGGCTCACAGGAAAAGCGCCGAGCTTTTTGATTACAGCGCCCAACACAGGTTTTTCAAAAAGCTCTTTTTTAGCCATAAAAACAAGGTTTTTAGTGATTCCCATTCCCAAAAAAACAGGATCCATATAAGTCCTGTGATTGGAACACAGAATATAATTTTCATTTTCAGGAAGATTTTCCTTTCCTGCAACATTGTAATTAAACGCGATTTTCAAAAAAAGTCCGCACACAACGCGCCCAAAACCGTAAAAGCTCATAATATCTCCCCATCAATTAATTTCGTCGTTAATAACCTTCAGCACCCGTTCGACCGATTCGTCAAAACCGCAGCCGGAAGTGTCTATCGGCACCGCGTCGTCGGTTTTTTTGAGCGGAGCGATTTCACGGTGTTCGTCCTGATAATCGCGCTGCTTGATGTCTTTTAAAATCTCGTCGTAATCGGCGTTTATTCCCTTTTCCTCAAGCTGGCGCGCACGCCTTTGCGCTCTGATTTCTGGCGAAGCGGTCAAAAATATCTTGACCTGTGCATTCGGAAGAACAACGCTTCCGATATCGCGTCCGTCCATAATAACGTCGTTTTCCTTTGCGAGCGTTTTTTGCAGCCCGAACAAAAACTCCCGCACCGCCGGTATAGCTGAAACGTCCGACGCCGCCATGCTCGCTTGAGGAAGCCGTATCTCATCCGACACATCCTCGCCGTTTAAAAATACATGCTGTTCGCCGTCGATGAATTTAAGCTCAACCTTAATGCTGTCGAGCAGATTTGACATGGCGCTTTCATCCGACGGCTCGATTTTATTTCTCATCGCCGCAACACCCACCGTCCTGTAAAGTGCGCCCGTATCGACGTAAATAAATCCGAGCTTTTTTGCCGCGCTGCGCGCTATCGTGCTTTTGCCCGCTCCCGCAGGTCCGTCTATCGCCACATTAACCGTCATATTCAAATTCCTTCCTTTTTATCATGTCATCAGCAACTTTCGCCCGCCAAAACCGCGGTGGAAAAAGCTATCTGCAAATTAAAGCCTCCTGTAAAGCCGTCCGCGTCGATAACCTCGCCCGCGAAAAATAAGCCTTTGGTGATTTTACTCTCCATGGTCTTGGGATTAATTTCCTTAACGTCCACCCCGCCGGAGGTTATAATCGCTTCTTCTATCGGGCGATAGCCCTTGACCGTCAGCGTGAGATTTTTTAAAAGCCTCACAAATCCGAGCCGTTCGTCGCGGCTTATCTGATTTATCTTTTTTTTAAATCCGATTCCGGAAAGCTTTACGGCGATAGGGATCAGCTTGCGCGGTAAAAGCCCTCCGAGGGAATTTGCAAAATTTTTGTTCGCGTTTTTTTCAAAGTCTCTCAAAATCCGCGCGTTAAGCTGTTTTTCATCAAGCGCGGGCTTTAAGTCAATGTGAAGCGAGAGTGTTTTCGAGTCGTATTCCTTCATAACGCTGCTTGCGCTCAAAACAAGCGGACCGGAAACGCCGAAATGGGTAAACAGCATTTCTCCAAGCTCGGAAAATATCACCTTTTCGCCCGACTTGACCGTCAGCGTTACATTTTTGAGCGAAAGCCCCATCAAATCGGCGCACCATTTTTCGTTTGTCACAATCGGTATCAGCGACGGCTTGAGCTCGGTCACAGAATGACCCGCCGACCGCGCAAATCCGTAGCCGTCTCCGGTGGAGCCTGTGCGCGGGTAGGACATTCCGCCCGTCGCGATTATCACCGATTCTGCTTCAATCAATCCGCTGTGTTCGGTGTTAACGCCTGTTATACAGCCGTTTTGCAGCCGCAGTCCCGAGGCGCGGTCGGTAAGAATCTTTGCGCCGGAGCTTTTCGCAAAATCCGCAAGCGCGTTTGCGATATCAAGCGCACGGTCAGACTCGGGGAACACCCTTCTGCCGCGCTCGGTTTTAAGCGGCACCGAGCGGCTTTCAAAGAAATCCATAGTGTCCGCAGAGGAAAATCTGTTAAACGCGCTGTACAAAAAGCGTGGGTTTTTCGGGATATTTCTCAGCATGGTATCGATATCGCAGTTATTTGTAACATTGCAGCGGCCTTTTCCTGTGATAAGCACCTTTTTTGCCAAGCGGTCGTTTCTTTCGATAACCAGCACGTCTTTTCCAAGACCCGCCGCCGTTCCTGCCGCCATCAAGCCCGCCGCGCCGCCGCCTATAACGGCGACCTGCGTTTTAATCATTTTGAATGTTCTCCTCCGGCTTTGCGTAAATATCGTATCTTTCCCATATTTGCTCAAGCTGCGTGAGCGCGTCGCTTACCTCCGGCTGTTTTTTTAAGCTCACCGCCGCGACAAGGGCGTTTATAAGGCTCATCGGAGCAACAAGACTGTCGATATACCCCACCATATTGCTGCGGGCCGTGAGCAAAACATCCGACTGCTTCGCAATAGGCGACGCGGGCGAATCGGTTATCGCAATAACTCCCGCCCCTTTTTCCTTTGCAAAAGTGAACGCCTTGACGGTCCTTTTGGAGTATCTCGGAAAGCTGATTCCTATCAACAAATCATTTTTTTTCAGATGTACAAGCTGCTCCAGCATTTCGCTTGTACTCAAAGTCTGAACAAGCCGCACATTTGAAAGCGCAAGGTCGAGATAATAGAACAAAAAGCTCGCAAGAGAAGCGGCTCCGCCGGAACCCAGAATGTATATGTTTTCGGCCACCGATATCCTGTCAACCGTGTTTTGGAACTCCCGCCCCGAAACATCCTCCAGCGTTCTTTTGATATTGTCTGTGTCCGCGCTTATAACGCTTTTTAAAACGTCTCCTCCGAAGCGGTTTTTTGCGACCTGAAGCCGCTGTACCGCCGTCAGCTTGTTTTTAATAAGCTCCTGAAGCGCATACTGAAGACCCGGATAGCCGTCATACCCCAAAATAGCGGCGAACCGCACCACCGTAGATTCACTTACCCCGACTGTTTTTCCGAGCACGGACGCCGTCATAAACGCGGCCTTGTCATAATTATCCGCGATATAATCCGCAATCGCCCTTTGCCCCTTGGAAAAAGAACTTCTGTTTAACTCTATATATTGTAAAAGATTGCCGTTCATATTCCGAAACTCCGTCTTAAACAAAATCAAGATACGGCAGATAAACTATCTGCCGTATTGCAATTAAAATTCCAACTGTGTTTGAGCTACTCCGCCATACGGTATTTTTCCCTGCCGAGCGTGAAAATATCACCGCCGACACAGTCGCTTGCGACTATCAGCGGAAAATCTTTAAATTCAAGCCGTTTTATACTTTCGCAGCCCAAATCCTCAAACGCTACGACCTCGCATTTTTTTATGCATCTGCTCGCAAGCGCGCCCGCTCCGCCGACGGCGCACAGATACACAGCCGAATTGCGCTCGATCGCACGCCTTACCTCGGAGCTTCTTTCGCCCTTGCCTATCATGGCGGCAAGCCCCATATCCAAAAGCACGGGTGAGTAAACGTCCATCCTGCCCGAGGTGGTAGGTCCCACCGAGCCTATCGCAAGACCGTCGGGAGTCCCTGTCGGTCCCGCGTAGTATATGACCGCGTCGGAGATTTCAAACGGAAGCGGCGCGCCGTTTTTTATAAGCTCCGCAATCCGCTTGTGCGCGGCGTCGCGCGCGGTATAAACCGTCCCGCTCAGCAGAACCCTGTCAAAAACGCGCAGCTTTTTCGCATAATCTCTTATCTCACCCGTGTTAAAGCTGTAGGTGCCTATTTATGACCATTCCCTTCAAAAAACGTTGCGTCTATTTTAAGAATCCCAAAATCGTATTCAACACGCCGCCTAACGGCGGTTTTTTCTTCCCGCGCGGCTCGCGGGCATTTTCCTGAAAGCCGCTTTCAGCTTTGGGCGGCGCCGTGTTCCGCCCGTGCGGCTTTTCAAAAAAAGTTTTCCCAGAACTTGTCCGTTCTGCCGCTGTTTTTCGGCTTCGGTTCGCCGTTCGCCGATCCGGACGGCTTATTTTCTTTTTTCGTCTCGCCTGTTTCAATATCCACTGCGGTTTTCGCGCAAGCAGTATTCAGAATTTCCTGAAGCTCCGCCAGCTTGTCGTCCACCTGCTTAGCCATCGCCGCAACACCCGCTTTAATGGTCGCAACGTCCTGCCCGACGTCGTTCAGTCCACCGGAGAATGACTCAGCCCGAATTTTTGCGGCTGCGGTTATCCTCTGCGCCTCGGATTTCGCGCCTTGCACAATATCGTCCGCCTGCTTTTTTGCTTCAAGCAGAGTATTATCTTTCATCTGCTTTGCCTCGGACAAAATGTCGTTTATTTCGCTGTGAAGCTCGTCGTATTTATCGCATTTTCGCTTCATCGATTCAACCTGAAAAGTGGCTCGCTTTAAAAGCTCCTTTTGCTCCGCTTCGCGCTTTTTAACAGCTTCAAGCTCTGATGAAGTCTGCTCTAATTTTGAGCTTAACTCGTTTTTCCCGTTTATAAGCTCCTTTATATCAGCTTCAAGCGAAAGATTTTTATTATATGTGTTTTCAAGCGAAAGGGCAAGCTGCCTGCACTCTGAGTCAAGCTCGCTTATCTGCGAATTAAACTCCGAGGATTTTTCCCCGAACTCGGCATGAATACTGTCGATATATTCGAGCACCTGTTTTTTATCAAAGCCGCCGAACGCTTTGGTTTTAAAACCATTTTCAATCATATGCCCACCCCGCATTTTCGCAGACTGCACTCTGACCGCCGACTGCGGACAGCAAAAAGCAATCGTATACACTTAATGGTATTATACCACCAAGCGCATGCGATTGCAACAAAAACAATTATTTTCTGCACACCGTCACAGCGTCACGACCCGGTTATTTTCCGCGGAATCGAACATCGCTTCCACAACGCGCATCAGATATCTCTGCTGGGAGTGCGTGACTATGACGTCCTCTTTACCCTCGATTGCGGCGCAGATGTTTTTATAATAATCCCGAATATCGCTTTTGACAGCAGGAAGCGGGCGTTTGATAATACTGCCTTCGCCGCGGGGAGCCATAGTTTTCGTGAGCCCCGCCGCCGTTTTCACGGGTACCGCGTCCTTTTCGCTGTAGTCCTTGCAGCGCACGATTTCACCGTTTAAGCTCCAGTCTCGCACGACGGCCGTTCCGTTTTGCCCCAGAACATACCAGCGCGGAAGCTCTGCAAAATTGCTTGTTCCGACCTCTGTCAAAACCGTCATGCCGTTTTCGTATTTGAACTCGGCGGTAAAGCCGTCGTCAACAAGCTGATTGGTGACGTTTGTCACCGTGCAGTAAACGCTCACTGGCTTTTGTTCGTACATCATAAGAATCTGGTCGACTATATGTATTCCCCAGTCATAAATCATACCGCCGCCATGCTCAGGCTCCTGCCGCCAGTCGCCCGGTATTCCGCGAGAGCCGTGAACGCGCGATTCTATGCGGAAAATCTCGCCCAGCTCCCCCGATTCAATGATTTTTTTAACGGTCAGGAAATCCTCGTCCCAGCGTCTGTTCTGATGTACGGTGAAAAGCTTTCCGCTTTTTTCTGCGGCGGCAATCATCTCGTTTAAATCGTCAAGCGACAGCGTTACCGGCTTTTCGCTCACAACGTTTTTCCCGCCTTCGAGCGCCTTTACTGCTATCGGCTTGTGCTTGTCGTTCGGAGTTGAAACAAGCACGATGTCTATTTCGGGGTCGCAAAGAAGCGCGTCGAGGCTTTCATATGCGACAAGCCCGCACTCCTCTGCAAAATCCATGCGTTCCTTTTTGATATCGTAAACACCTTTAACAGAAAGACAATCTATCGTCTCAATCGTTTCCCTGTGCCAGTTTCCCATTCCGCCGAAGCCGACGATTCCGAGAGTGTGTTTTCCCATATTTATCACCATTATGTTTATTGCTTAATATATGCCATATGCCGCAAGATACAGGTAATTCGTTATGCATATTGCCTATAAAGCATACTGAAAATTAAGATTTCCGGTTATGCCCAGAACATCGCGGAGCGATCCTCAAAAATAAGCACCTGCTGCAAAAATTCAATCGCCTTTGTAAGACCTTCTTTAATGCTCATAAGACTGTCCTCATGCTCGATGCTGAGAACATGGTCATACCCCGCGAGCCTTAGCTCGGAAGCGATGTCCTTCCAGTAGTTGAGGTCGTGACCGTATCCCACCGTTCTGAATATCCACGAGCGGTCGCGTTCGTCGCCGTAGGGCTTTGTATCCAAAACGCCGTTTACGCCTGTGTTGTATTCGTTCATGCGAGTGTCCTTCGCGTGGAAGTGGTAAATAGCTCCCGCGCGTCCGAGCTCTCTTATAACAAGCTTCAGATCCGCGCCCTGCCAGATAAGATGGCTCGGGTCGAGGTTGGCTCCGATAGTATCGCCCACCGCCTCGCGCAGTCTTAAAAGCGTATCAACGTTATAAACGCAAAAGCCCGGATGCATTTCGATTGCAAATTTTGTAACGCCGTGTTGTTTGGCAAAATCGGACTTTTGCTGCCAGTACGGCACCAAAACCTCTTTCCACTGCCAGTCTAAAATCTCGCGGAATTCACCCGGCCACGAGCTTGTTACCCAGTTGGGATATTTGGAATTTTCGCAGTCGCCCGGACAGCCGGAGAAGCAGTTTATAGTGTCTACCCCGAGCTTTTCGGCAAGCAGTATGGCATCCGTGAATTCGTCGTCAAAGCGCTTTGCTTCCTGTTTGTTCGGGTGGACATAGTTTCCGTGGCATGAAAGCCCGCTGATTTCAAGCCCGTAATTTGCAATTGTGCTTTTGAACTTGTCAAGCTCTTTGTCGTTGTTCAAAAGAATTTTCGGGTCGCAGTGAGCCTTGCCCGGATGGCCTCCGCAGCCGATTTCAACCATCTGAACGCCCTTTTCGGCAAGAAATTTGCACGCCTCGTCAAGCGGCATAAACCCCAAAGAAACTGTCATTACACCTAATTTCATATCATTCACCGTACCTTTCTTACGCTGTAATTTTTTTAAGATTATTCATCCCGCGCGCTACGCACGAAAGTCCGTCCGGTTTCCAGGTTTCGTCCTCCATGATGACCCACTCGGCTCCGAGAGAACGCGAAACGTCTAAAACGGCGGGAATGTCCACCTCACCCTCGCCCACAGGAAAGGATTCGGTTTTAGTTCCGTCCTTTAAGTGAATCAAATCGCATCTGCCCTTGTATTTAAGGCAAAATTCGCCGATATCCACTCCGGCGTTAAACACCCAGTATGTATCGATTTGCGGTTTTAAAAAGTCAAGTCGTTCAAACAGCAAATCAAGCGCGTATTTACCGCCGATTTTGAAAAATTCATGATTGTGGTTGTGGTAATAAAGCTTCATTCCCGACTGCCTGTATATCCCGCTCACTTCTTCAAGCTTTTCACAAAGCTCGTCAAGGCTTTTTTCATCTTTCAGAGGATAGTGCGGGCAGACGATGTTATTGTTGCCTATGATTTTATTGTACTCAATAATGCTGTGCGGCTCGTTTACAATAAGGTTAATGTCGGTATGGCTTCCCGCCGCTTTAAGGGAATATTTATCCAAGAGCTTCCGCATTTCCTCCGCGGGCACGTCGAAAAATCCCGCAAATTCAACTCCTTTAAATCCAAGCCCGGAGACCGCCTTGAGAGTTTGCTCCACGTCTTTTTCCATCGAGTCCTTTACCGACCACAATTGTAAAGCAATATTATCCATAATTATCACCTTAATCAAAATACACGGGCTTTCCTGTTTTTGCCGACTCGTATATCGAGCCGATGTATTGCACAAAGCCTGTATATATCCTCATTTAATCAAAATACACGGGCTTTCCTGTCTGTGCTGACTCGTATATGGCCTCCAGTATACATGTTACAACGTACGCCTGCTCGGGTTTTACCACAAGCTCGCCGCCGTTCATTACCGCGTTTACAAAAACCGAACACTCAACATCCTCTGGCGCGCCGCCTGTAGCTCCGTCAAAAAACGCGACTCCGCCGCCGTTTAAATCAGGCTTTGTAACGCACTGTCTGCCGTGTTCAACGGAATTTATGCGAATGCCGTCCTTCATGTCCGCTCCCGCTTTTGTGCCGCAAAGCGAGGTTTTGGCTTCGTCTACGTCGAGAGTGTTAAGCGCCCACGACGCTTCGAGGTTTATCGTCGCGCCGTTTTTCATTTTGATAAATCCGAAGGCGGAATCTTCAACGGTGAATTTTTCACGGTCCCAGTCACCCCATGCGTTTCCTGTTTCAGTCTGGTCGGAAAGCTTTTTGTACACCGAACCCATAACGCACTCAGGCTCGTAATTATCCATCTCCCACAGCGTCAAATCGAGCGCGTGCGTTCCGATATCGATAAGCGGACCGCCGCCCTGCTCGTATTCGTTCAGGAAAACGCCCCAAGTGGGAACGGCCCTGCGGCGAACCGCATGCGCTTTTGCATAGTAAACCTCGCCGAGCTCGCCCGCGTCGCAGCAGCTTTTCAAAAACATCGAATCATTTCTGTAACGGTTTTGATAGCCTATGGTCAAAATTCTTCCGGTTTTTTTAGCCGTATCGAGCATCTTTTTGGCGTCCTCAGCGGTTTTTGCCATCGGCTTTTCACACATAACGTTCTTGCCGGCGTTCATAGCGTCAACCGAAATAAAGCTGTGCGAGCGGTTGGGCGTTAAAACGTATACCGCCTGAATCTCAGGGATTTTAATAAGCTCCTTGTAATCGGTAAAAACCTTTGAATCCTCTGTTCCGTATTCCTTTTTTGCCTTTTCCGCACGTTCGGGGATAATATCGCAAAACGCGACGATTTCGATATTGCCGTTTCGTTTAATAGCCGGAAGATGCTTTCCGTTGGCTATGCCTCCGCAGCCGATAACTCCCGCTTTCATTTTTTCCATTTAATGTCATTCCTTTCAAAACTGCGACCGGATTTACTGTAATGCAAGCGCCGCATTATAAATACAGCGGTTTTGTTAAAACGCGCCTTTTACACATTAATAATACCAAAAAAGAGCGTTGATTCAAGGTCAATTTTTATTAAAACCGCCTCAAAAATTATCGTTTATCGCCTTTTTCTTGTCACCGGGCGCCATGTATACAAACACATCCGCCGCAAAACAAAAAACGCGTGTACACCGCGCTTATTCCATAGAGATAAAAAAGCCCGGCTCCCTTTGCGGGAATCGGGCTGAAACTATTTCAACAGCATTTGAACCGGCATACCGTTTTCATATTTAATATCGGGCTCTCCGAGTATCAGCGGCAGGAAATAGTCGATAGCTTCAGGTAAAACGTCGTTTGAATCTCCGCTTATCCATCCGTCGGGGAACAGCTTCACCTCGTTTGCGATAATACTCGCAGGCACCGAGCCCATGGAAATACTGTACGGCTTGTCCGACAATCTTTGTATCGTCATCATTCGTCCTGTTTCGCCCGCGCACGCCGCGTCTACCGCCGCCGCGCCTATCGCGAACGCTTCATCCAGGTCGGTTTTTGAGGCAAGATGCGCCGAGCATCTTTGCAGGACGTTGAGTTCAATCGAACGCACCTTACAGCCGATTTCGTTTGCAACCACCTTTTCAAGGCATTTGCCTACGCCGGACAGATATTTATGACCGAAATTATCCGTCGCACCCGACTGAAAGCTGCTCAAATCATAATTGTCCGCCTTGATTTCTATTCCCTCGGACACTGCGACGATCACCGCGCGGTGTTCTTTGAGCTTAAGCTTTACATCTTTTATAAAACGGTCAATTTTAAACTCCCTCTCGGGCAGATAAATAAGGTGCGGCGCGGTTTCTCCCGTAACTCTGACAACACACGACGACGCCGTGAGCCATCCCGCGCTGCGCCCCATAATCTCAACGACAGTCACGGATTTTGCGCTGTAAACCGAGCTGTCGCGCACGATTTCGCGCATGGTCGCGGCCAAATATTTCGCCGCGGAGCCGAAGCCCGGAGTGTGATCGGTCTTGCAAAGGTCGTTGTCGATAGTCTTAGGGATACCGATTATCTTAACGCCGCATCCCGCTTTTTTGAAATACGCCGAAAGCTTCGCAACGGTGTCCATCGAATCGTTTCCGCCGATGTAAAAAAACATCCCGATATCGTATTTTTCAAAGCATTTTGCAACCGCCCTGTACGGCGCTTCGTTCTTCATCCAATCAGGCATTTTATATCTGCACGAGCCGAGCGCAGTCGACGGCGTGAGCATGAGCTTTTCGATATCGTCATCAGTTTTAAGCTTATCGTTCAGACAGATAAGATTATCATAAATAATACCCTCGATTCCGCAAAGCGAGCCGTATACTTTATTTATGCCGTGAGCCTTCACGGCACGGCTGAAGACTCCGCAGAGAGATGAATTTATAGCGGCGGTAGGCCCGCCCGACTGCGCAACTGCAATATTCATACAGCACCTCAAAATAACTTTATTTTAAATATCCACCTATATATTACCCAACAAACTCGCGGTTGTCAACGCAGTCCAAAGCTAAAATGAATAAATCGGGATTTGCGTTAAATCCTAAAATTGAAAGCTATTGCATAATACAAAGCTATAAGAAAGGATATTTAACCATGGATAACGAATTAAACAAAAAAATCAAGGCGTCGGCCGAAAATGTGAACTCGGATTTCACCTCCAAGCTCGACAACCAATCGCTTGCATATTTCAACACGCTCCCAAAGTATATTCAGGAAACGCTCATGCAGAGCAACGCGGAATTTTCCGGCAGACAGGAGCTTGAGGAGATAGCCCGCGGCATCGCCGAAGCAAAGCCGCTCGAATAAGCCGAATAACGCTTGATCCGCGCCGCCGCTTCAATAAGCGGTCCGCGCGGTCTTTCGGCATATTAGCCAATTTCAGGTCACATACTTGTAAAACAGCGACAAATTAATTTTTTCTTGTGCAAAAGATAAAAATTACTTTACACACAGGAGCGAAAGTTGTATAATACTCATATAAGAACCGTATAATTCTTCTTCATGTGGAGCTTATTTTGCCAATCGGCATAAGAAAATAGCAATAAAGGAGTAATATTATGAAACTGACCAATTTAATCTCTTCAAGCCCGACTGTTGACGTTTACGAGCAAGACGGTCTTGCAATAAAGCTGTTTAAGTCAGACGCACGCAAAACACAGGCATTGTATGAAGCGCTCACTCACTCAAGAGTCGAAGCCACGGGTCTTCCCGTTCCCATCATTCGCGAAGTCTCAGTTATAGACGACCGCTGGGCGATACATATGGATTTGATCGAAGGCAAGACCCTTGCCCAGCTTATGGAGGAAAATCCGCAAAACAAAGGCAAATATCTTGAACAGATGGTTGACCTTCAGATGCTCGTTCATTCAAAGTCCACCCCAAAATTAAGCAAGCTCAAGGATAAGCTTGCGCGCCAGATAAACGCGCTGGATTTGGACGAAATCAAAAAATACGAGCTTCTGACAAGCCTTGAAGCCAAGCCCAAGCATACAAAGCTGTGCCACGGCGACTTCACGCCCGATAATATCATTATATCCGATAAAGGCACATTTATAGTCGACTGGGCGGCGGCACGTCAGGGCAACGCCAGTGCGGACGTCGGCAGAACGTATCTTAAATTCTATCTAAAATCCCCGGAGCTGGCCGACAAATATCTTGATTTGTTCTGCAAAAAATCACTCACATCCAAAAGATATGTGCTCGAATGGCTGCCGATAGTTGCAGCGGCACAGCTTGAAAACAGCTCGTCCGATGAGGAAACCGAGCTTTTGATGAAATGGATAGACGTTGTCCATTACGAATAAAGAGCATAAAAAAAGGAGGGCTTAAGCCCTCCTTTTTTGAGAATTGAGTTAATAAATCTATGTATCGCTGATTGACATCTTCAGCGGCGGTTGGATTTCAGATTTTGTTATCACCATTTCACGGGCCTCAAACAATCGTATCTGCGGAGATCTGTAGTCCTCCAGATAATACACGACGCTCACTATCCTGCACGGCAGACGTAAAATCTGACCATCTCTCTGTGCGCGCTCATAACCGTCAGGGATTTCAGATAATATACTGCAATCATTTTGAAAATTCCGAATAAGTTGAAATGATGCTCGATGTGTTAGACATTAAGTATCAGTCTCTTCATACCCAGTGCTTTATTTACGCAGACCGTGAAAACCGATTTGTCTTCGTTTATGACGATCTGAGCGAAGAGGATGAATGGCTTCTTCTGCTCCATGAGGAAGCGCACATTTTCCTTGAGCATTCCTTCAGAACCGGTTTTATAAGCAACACAAGCGTTCAGAAGGAAAATGAAGCCAATTACTTCATGCTCGCGCTGCCTTATAGGATAAAAGAGCTTAAAAAGTCAAGGACTGTTAAAATAGCGCGACGCTTGCCGTTTTACTTTTATCAATAGCCGCGGCCAGCGTTTCGCTTACATTGCACGCCTATAAAAACAGCGCCCAAACCTCCTCAGCAACTGATTCCTCCGGGAATCCGGATTACATTGTGTACGTTACGCAATCCGGCGAAAAATATCACCGTGAAGATTGCTATCATATATCCGGCAAAGATGTTAACGAGCTGACCAGAGAACGCGCGGAAGAGTTGGGATATTCCCGATGCAGAACCTGCTTACCGTAAAAGCAAATATAAGATTACAGAAATCATTTGTATATCAAGGCATAGCAAAATCGGTTCCAAGAGCGTTTGCTCTTGGAACCGATTTGATTTAATCATGCTACAACGATAATGTTCAAGTATGCTCGTGCCTTCGATATAAAAAGCGCGGCAAGCCTCAATCGCTTCGGCTCACCGTTCTTTTTATGGTGCCGCTGACCGGACGTTGAACACGGTTCAAGTCTGCTCGCGCCTCCGCGCCTCCGGTATAAAAAGCGCGGCAAGCCTCAATCGCTTCGGCTCACCGCGCTTTTTATGGTGCCGCTGACCGGACGTTGAACACGGTTCAAGTCTGCTCGCGCCTCCGCGCCTCCGGTATAAAAAGCGCGGCAAGCCTCAATCGCTTCGGCTCACCGCGCTTTTTATGGTGCCGCTGACCGGACTTGAACCGGTACGGTATTTCTACCGAGGGATTTTAAGTCCCTTGTGTCTGCCTATTCCACCACAGCGGCATAAACATTTTATTTCAAGTGCGCCGCAGACGGCAACGCAGATATTATAATACATTAAAACACAGGTCTTGTCAAGCGCCGAGGCTGTATTCGAACGTAAAAGCCGCTGTCCCATCGCCCGGTTTGTTATTCCCAACATTATAACTTCGGCATAAGATAATATGAGCTGTAAAACAACACGCGGGCGCAGATTGGAGGTGACGGCTTGACCGTCCTCAGAACAGCCTCGAGTTGTAAAACGCCCGCTTCAGATAGCGGCGGGCGCACTGTTTGCCCGCCGCAACTAATTTTGCGGCGGGTGTTGATTTTTAATATAAAAAGAAGTATAATGAAACGAAAATACATTAAGGTTACATTTTGGTTACAAACGGGTTACATCTATTGTAATATTCGAAAGGTACGGTCGAAATATTGGAACTGAATGAATTAAGAAGCCAGATAGACGATATAGACAGTCAAATAAAAGCTCTTTTTGAACGGCGTATGATTGCCTGTCAAAAGGTAGCTGATTACAAGCGCGCAAACAAACTTCCGATTTTGCAAAATTCAAGAGAAGACGAGGTATTGCAAAATGCGTCGCGCGATATTGCCCCGTCGTTTGTGAACGGCTCCAAAGTTTTGTTCACAAACCTTATGGACATCAGCAAGTGCATTCAGCAAAGCGGTATTGACTCTCCGTCTGAATTCACCAAAAGCATTGTCAAAAAGCTTCATAAGCCTGAACCGTTTCCCGAATGTCCTTCAGTCGCATGCCCCGGAGTATCGGGAGCTTACTCGCACATCGCCGCCCAAAAGGTGTTCAAAAACGCAGATATACTTTTTTGCGGCGGCTTTGAAAGAGTGGTAAAAAAAGTTGAAGACGCTTCGGTCGATTTTGGTATCCTTCCGATAGAAAATTCCTCCGCCGGAAGTGTGCGCGATGTTTACGAGCTTATAAAAAAATACGATTTTTACATAAATTTTGAAACCAAAATCAAGGTCGAACACTGTCTTTGCGCACGCCCCGGCACGAAAATTCCCGACATTACCAAAATCTACTCTCACGAGCAGGCGTTAGCACAGTGCAGCGATTATATTGACGATGTCGGCATCGACACCGAGGAATTCAAAAACACCGCGATGGCGGCACAGTTTGTTTCACAGTCGGATGAAAGCTCGGCGGCAATATGCTCGCGCGAAGCGGCGGATAAATACGGTCTTGATATACTAAAAAGCAATATTCAGAATATTGATGAAAACTACACGCGGTTTATCTGCATCTCAAAGAACCTGTATCCGAGCAAGCAGGCGAACACTATCTCGGTTTCACTTACCATACCAAATGTTTCCGGCTCGCTTTACAGATTGCTGACCAAATTTGCCGTCGGAAATTTTGACATGAGCAAAATCGAGTCAAAACCGTTCGGCAACAAAAATTTTGACGTTATTTTTTACATTGATTTTAACGCAAATCTGCATGATAAAAAAGCTCTCGACTTGGTGGACGACCTTTCAAAGGAATACGACGCTTTTAAGTTTTTGGGCAACTACATAAAGATTGATTAAACGGAAAAAATAAAAAATGGAATATACATATGAATCGTTAAGCGACCGAATCAAAATCCAGATTACGCGCGAACACCGTTTCGGCACCGACGCTTTTTTGCTCGCCGATTTTTCATCCCCGCTCAAAAAAGACTCGGTATGCGATCTCGGCACCGGCTGCGGAATAATCCCGCTGATATTAAAACGCGATTTTTCCCCGAAAGAAATCTACGGCGTTGATATCCAGCCGCTTGCGATAGAACAGTTTAAAAATTCGGTCAAAAAAAGCCAAATCGAAAATATTTTTCCGATATGCACCGATTTAAAACAAATCGAAAATTTCTTGCCGCTCCAAAGCTTTGACGTCGTGACCTGTAACCCGCCGTATAAAGCGGCAAACTCCGGTATCCTAAGCGAACTGACTTCCCAGCAGATCGCGCGCCACGAGGTTTCGTGCAATATCTACGATGTTTGCAGCGCCGCCAAAAAGCTTTTGCGCTTCGGCGGACGACTTTGCCTTTGCCAACGTCCCGAACGTTTGGCGGACGTTATCGACGCGATGAAAAAAGCCGGCATTGAGCCAAAAAGGCTGCGCTTTTGTGTAAAAAATGCTCACGAGGCTCCGTGGCTGTTTTTGATAGAGGGCAAAAAAGGCGCAAAACCGTTTTTGAGGGTCGAACCTGTACTGGAAGTATATTCAGACGGCGGTTTTTCAGACGAAATGCTAAACATATACGGAAAGGGTTATAATATTGATAGGTAAGCTTTTTGTTGTGGGGACTCCGATAGGCAATCTCGGCGATTTTTCAGACAGAGCGAAAAAAACTCTTGAATCAGTCGATTTTATAGCCGCAGAGGACACTCGCGTAACGCTTAAGCTTTTAAATAAATTCGGCATAAAAAAACCGATGACAAGCTACTACGAACACAACCTGAGGGAACGCGGAGAACAGATTGTATCCCGCATTTTAGCGGGAGAAAGCTGCGCCGTAGTATCAGACGCAGGCATGCCGTGTATTTCCGATCCGGGCGAGGATTTGGTAAGGCTGTGCGCTGAAAACGGGATAGACGTTGTCAGCGTCCCCGGACCGAGCGCGGCAATCGCGGCGCTTAGCATAAGCGGACTTTCAACCTCTAGATTTTCATTTGAAGGTTTTTTAAGCACAAATAAATTAAGTCGTTCAGAGCATCTTTCAAGCGTTAAAACGCTTGAAAGCACACTTATATTTTACGAAGCGCCCCACAAGCTTTTGGGCACTCTGAAGGACATGCTGAAGGTTTTTGGAAACAGAAAGGCGGCGATAGTCAAAGAACTGACGAAGCTCCATGAAAACGTTTTGAGGACAACGCTTTCCGGCGCAGTGGAACATTTCGGGCAGAATCCGCCCAAAGGGGAATATGTTCTTATTGTGGAGGGATATCCTGACGATTCCGAAGGCTCAGACGAATTGTCGTTTGAGCAAGCGGTAAAGCTCGCTTCGGAATTTGTCTCAGACGGATTGCGTCTTGCGGACGCCGCCAAAAGATCGGCGGCTATATCCGGGTTTTCTAAATCGGAAATATACAAGGCGTTAATAGCAGATAAGCAATAGCCACGGCAAGCGGCAATATAAAAAACAAGGCACAGCCGCTTGAATCTGCAAATGGAAAGGGGACAAATATGTTTATTACAAAAGAAAGAAACAAAGCAAAACAGACATTCAAGCTTCTTGGTATGACGACGGTCATATTCGGCGTTATCCTTTGCATCGGCGCATTCGCGCCCAAGGCATACGCCAAAACCACTGCCAAAGCGAAAAAAATCACCATAAGCAACGTTTCGCTTTCAACCTACTGCATGAAAAAGGGCTATTCAAAGCGCCTCAAGGTGACCTTCAGCCCTAAAACCGTATCAAATAAAAAGCTCAAATGGAAAAGCTCCAATAAAAAGATAGCAACGGTTAAAAACGGAGTCGTCAAGGCAAAAAAGAACGGCGCCGCCACAATAACCGCAACAACGCGCGACGGCAGCAAGAAAAAAGCAAAAATCAAGATTATCGTCGGCACTCCCGTTAAAAAGCTGACTCCTGAAAAAACCTCGGTAAAAATTTCATCGGGATACAAAAAAACGATTTTGGTCGCCGTATCCCCATCTAACGCTTCACTTAAAACGCTGAAATATTCTTCCTCCAACAAAAGCGTCGCCCATGTGAGCAGCAAGGGCGTTATAACCGCGAGAAAATCCGGAACAGCTTATATTACGGTGACCTCGGGGGATTCAAGAAAAACGACCAGAATAAAAATCAAATCCTACTACGCCTCGACCAATTACACGATGAAAAAAGCCGAAACGGTCAACGCCAAGGATATCTGTTACCAAAAATTCCTAACCTATAATAAAACGCTTACCTACTCTTCATCCAACACAAAGATTGCCACGATCTCTGCAAAAGGTGTTATAACGCCAAAGAAAAACGGTACCGTAACCATTACGGTAGCCTCTAAAAACAGCAAGCAAACGCTTATTAATCTGACCGTAGGCACCCCGACGACCGGTATTTCCATCGCTGAAAACAACAGCACGATAAACATCAACACAACAGTTACCCACACTCTGTCCGCAACCGTTCTTCCCTCAAATGCTACCAGTAAGGCGCTGACCTATTCGTCATCGAACGCTAAAATCGCAACCGTCAGCAGCAACGGCATTGTAACGGGCGTTTCGGTCGGAAGCGCAAAAATAACGATAACCTCGCAGGACACACGAAGTAAGCTGACCGTTAAGGTCAATGTTTACAACCCGGCAGCTTTGACCGTAACAACCAAGGATGGCAAGGTCAAAGGCTACAACTCCGCTGTGGATATCACCGCGTGGCACGATGTTCCGTACGCAAAGCCTCCTGTGGACGACCTCCGATGGAAAGCTCCCCAGGATAACGACCCCTGGAGCGGTACGCTGACCTGCACTACAACCAGCAAAAAATGCTCTCAATATTCAAGCGGAGTCTATTCCGGGAGCGAGGACTGCCTGTATCTAAACGTCAACCGTCCGAACACAGATGAAACAGGACTTCCGGTTATAGTCTATATGCATGGAGGAAGCAATGTATCGGGAAATAAAAGCAGCTTTAACACAAAAAACATGGTGCGCCGCGGAAACGTAATATGGGTTTCGATAAACTACCGCCTCGGCGCATTCGGATATTTCAGCATGGAAGCGCTAAAAAGCGGCGACCCGCTCGACGACTCAGGCAACTACGCGATTTTAGATATTAAAAAGGCGCTCGAATGGGTGCAGGATAACATTGAGCAGTTCGGCGGCGACAAGAACAACGTCACCTTGGCGGGATTTTCCGCCGGCGCAAAAAACGTTGCTTCCTGCTTGATCTCTCCGCTGTTTAAAGGACTTTTCCACAAGGCTGTTATGCTGTCCGGCAGCGCTAACGAAGCCACTGTTGAGCAGGCGCAGTCCTCGGCGAAAAACGCCGTGGCGAGGGCATTGGTTTCCCGCGGTGCGGTTTCTACCATCGCCGAAGGCGAAGCGTGGATAGACGAAGCGTCGGACGACGAGCTAAAGGATTTGCTTTACAGCTTTACCTCGCTGGAGGTTTCGCAGTTCTTCTCAACCTCGTTTAACGCGACCAATGCCATACGATACGCCATAAAAGACGGATATGTTATTCCGTCAGACGGTTTTGACGTTGTCCGAACAGGCGACTATAACAAAGTGCCTCTGCTAATGGGAAGCTGCGAGTCGGAATTTTCCGGTTTTTTGCTTGCGAACAGCTATTTCAGCGCTACAACCGATACGCAAAACTTCTTGAACGATCCGGACAAAACCTCATTGGCATTGACAACTCTGCTGTACACCAACAAGCTTTACGCAGGATATAATGTTGAAACAACAGCCCGCGCATTTGCCGCGGCTCAGTCAGAGGGAATCTACTGCTACAGATTTTCTTGGGGCATAAACCCGTCGGTTACCGGCAATGAAAACTATTCCAAATATATCGGAGCGCACCACGGTTCTGACATTGACTTTTTCCGTGGAACATTCACCAACAATCATCCTGAATTTGGTGAAATATTTACCTCCGACAATCTTGCCGGGCGCACCGAGCTTTCCGTTAATATGATGAAATATCTGGCAAACTTCATCTATAATTCAAATCCCAACGGAACCGATCTTACCGCATGGAGTACCTGGAATAATTCAAAATCGCTAATGAATCTCAAAGCTAGCAAAACCGCCGACACGTCTAAAATGTCGACAGATATTTATCTGAATGAATATATCTGGCCGGAGCTTGAACACGCTGTGGACGCTGAGTTTTTGACCAAATATATCAACTGGCGCTTTTTCGGATTGTTCCGGAATTTGTTCTGGTGGATCGATGAAACTTATGATCCCAATAATCCGGATGATACCGACATCCCAATAAATCCGGACGACTCGGAAATCTACGAGGATCCGGCCGGCGCAGATGATGAAGCGTACGCATAATGCAAAAGCTTCGCCGCAATTAATAAACCCGCTCAAAGCATAACAGCTTTGGGCGGGTTTATCATATTTTGCAGCTTAAATTACGCAATATGCTCAACAAAAGCATTTTGCCGTGCAGATAATTGGCAAACGCTATTTTTCCTTTCTTACTGCAACGCCGTTTTTATTGATTTTGTATGTTTTTTTACCAACCTTGACAGACTTCTTATTTTTCTGAACAACGCCTTTACTGTTGACAATATATGATTTCTTTCCCACTTTTACCAGTTTGTTTTTTTTGCCTTTTTGAACAACGCCGTTTTTGTTGACGATATAGGATTTGCTTCCTGCCCTTACAAGCATGTTTCTGTCGCTTTTTTGTACAACGCCCAGCTTATTAACAATATATGACTTCGTTCCGACCTTGACAAGCTTTTTACCGTTTGCCCTTTTGAGGATAACTCCGTTTTTATCGGCAACATACCAACTTGAACTGCTCGCTTTAACCAACAAATTTCCGGTCTTGCCCATCTGAACAACGCCGTTTTTATCTGCATAGTAGCTCTTTCCATTTACCGTGAACACGGTGTTTATGTACAGTGAGCCGTCAGCTTTTGCATAATAGCGCAAGCCGTTTATATCCGCCCAGCCGTTTTTTATCCGCTTTCCGTCGCCTCCGTATACATAACCGCTGTCTAAAACATTGCACTGTACAATCCCGTTTTTAATCAGATATATGCCGCCATTATTTGCAGCGACGCATCCTGACTCAATACATACGCCGTTTTCATCGGCATATGCATAATAATCCGCTACCGAAACCAATTCCTGCTTGGCTAAGCTCGAATCCGCCTTAAACAAATAGTACCTGCCGTCAATATATATCATCGGAGAGGTATTCATTTCAAAGCTCGTCGGATTAAAGTAGTACGTCTTTGAGTCCACCGTTTGAAAGCCCGACTGCCTAACATCGTCAGAGTAAAAATAGGTTGCGCCGTTTTCCTCTATAAGACCGTTCTTTATCACATATGCGGGTACGGTGAGCTCCGGCTCAAATAGGGCTGTCGTGTTATCGGAAATTTTTGTAACGGTAAAAGTAACCTTGCCTATCGTATCGTTATCGGCGTCGGGAGTTATTGTGCCGTCGATGTTAATCGCAGCGTTGTCGGAGCCTGTCAACTCAACAGTGTAGCCGTTCGGAACTTTGGGCGTAGTAAGCGTACGAACGCCCGCCTTCGGATTGCTTATGGTCAGATTGTCCGCAATATCCTGTGCCGTATTGCTTTTATCAATTTCCTCTGCGATTACCTCTGCAAATTTATATCCTATCTTATCGTAAATCTTGTTGGGGTGCAGTCCGTCGCTTGAATCGGAAAGCTGTACTCCGTCCGCTTTGAGCTGCGCGGTATAAGCGTTGATGTCGATAACCTCAATGCCCAGTTCTTCGGCAATCTGTTTTTGAATAGGCACGATCTGACCCGACACGACCTCGTCAAGTATATTATCACCGGAACGAATACGCGAATCTGCGTCCCAGTCTTTATAAACAACGCAAGAAGTAGCAAGATAAACCTTCGGAGCAGCTGCCAAATCGATATAATCTTGAATTAACGCTTTATAATCATTATAAAATGCCTGTGCGTTTGTTTGTGTAAATTCTGCCTTAAGAGCCGATTCATATTCAGACCAGGCGGCGTCGTCATTTAAATTTACGCCGCTTAAATCAGGATAGTCGCTGTACCAGTTTTGCTTTTTTGCATCGTTGGTGCCAAGCATTATGATAACGATATCTGGTTTTGAATTCAAGCTGTTCTGATACGCAGGACGGCTTTTATAGCAGTACGGCTGGGCATTTGCTCCTACGCCTATCACAGCGTCGTCCATAGCGCAGGTACCACCCACGCCGTAGTTCAAGACTGTATAATTACTTCCGAGCCGCGACTGCAAATAAGTGGTATAAGGTGTTCCTCCCGAGCCCGCCGTGATACTGTCGCCTATGCATGCGATCCGAATTTTTGCCTTGGCAGGATTTAGATTGGCCGCAGACCCGCAGACTGCCATACCGCTGATTGACATCGCCGCCGTTAAACCGACGGCGAGCATCCTTTTAATAAAGCCCATATTAAAGCCCCCAAATTTCAGTATCATATTTCAGATATATTATATCTGTTCACTGTCTGCAAGTCAATTGCCATATTCACTAAAACAGCCTGTAAAGCTGAACGTCATATAACCTGTTCGCCGACGTCCCGCCTATTAGGCGGCGGGGTACGCTTCAAGCGAGCTTGACGGAGCGTTGTTCCGATTTAAATATACAGTCACCGACGAAAGCCATATTTTTTTACTGTAATCAATGCAAAATAAAAAACATGCGGAGTGTTCCGCATGTTTTAACTGAGAATACAGTTTTATTTGATTTTTCGCGCCTCAAGATAAAAGCGTTTGTCCCACGCATGCCCCATAGAGAAGGTTTTTCTCGGCAAAGCTCCGTCGAGTATAACCGTTCTGAAAAGCTCGGACTTTTGCAGCGGCTCCAGTAAAAATCCGATGTTGCCGTCTTCTGCGGCAAGCGTTCGGACAACGTCCTCCCCGTGGATATAATCGACCCGTCCGCCGTGCTTTAAGATATAATCGTCTATAAAGTTTTGCAGACTTCCCACAGGCAGATTGGACGAGGGATCTGTTATCCAAACATCCTTTTCCCCGTCTTTGCAGCACACGGTTATCTTCTGAGTGCCCCCTACCTCGACGGATGAAATATTATAATATTCGTAAAGCTTCGTTATTACGTCGTTGGGGTCGACGCCGAACACGACCCTATGTATGGCTTCAAACTCTATCGTTTCGTCGTGCAGGTTTTCAAGTTCCACCAACGCATATCTCGCAGGATGGTTTTTCGCTTTGTACTCGGGCAATGTTTTTTTCAGGTTCTCATAGCAGAGCTTAGCGGTGGCAAGCGAATGGTTGCCATCGCCGACCGCAAAAAGCAAAACGTCTTTCCCTGAAACGCCGTACTTTTCTTCGAACAGATCCTTTTTTCCGAGCTTTCCGAGCGCCTTGCCCAGCTTTTCGCCCGTTTGCGAATCGATTTTATAACCCGTGACCCCGCCGGAGTTTTCCATAAGCTCAAAATCATACGCCTTTTCAAGTCGGTCTTTGTCGACCGAGCCGAAAACCGTATTCTCAGAATCGTCAAACAACAATATTATATGCGGCAGCTCAAGCAGAGCATTTTCGCGTACCTTGACTCTGGGCGGAAGTCTGTCTAAAATAGTGCCTTCAGTCGCCCTTATCAGCGAGCCGGAGCCTTTATTGTAGTCATATTCCTCCAAATCCACCGCGCCGACGATACCCTTTCGCACCTTACCCGACCTAAGAGTTCTTTCAAGATATATGTAACTGTCTTCGCACACTGTAAAAACGCCGCTTTTTACGTATTCGTCCATTTTTGCGTTTATGCTTTCAATTCTCGCGTCCACCCCGCCTTCTTCAAGATACGCTTCCGGCAGCGTTATGTTAAGAGCGGACGGCGATTCGCCCACAAACTCCCCGACCCTCCGCCAATACTCCGGCTCAGAGGTGAACTGGTCGCATGCGACCACGCTCCATTTCTTTAAATCTTCAACGCCGGGAATGAGTATATCCGCTTTTGTAAAAGGTTGATTTTTCATTGAGTAGCTCCAAAACAATTGTACTATTTGATTTCTGCGTTAAAAACGGCAAAATGACTTATGATTTTATTTTAGCACAAGTTTGGAAAATACACAAATAATAAGTGTATATAAATTCTAAAAGCCGCCCGTAATACCACGAACGGCTTTTTAACTTTATTCTCCACTGTTTACGGGCTGTTCCTCATCAAGCTGAACGCTCACTTCCTCCGATGCCACGGCATTGTTATAAGCGTCGAGTATAACGTCCTCGATTTTTGACCTCGCCGCGATGGATATCGGGTGAACGATATCCCTGTATGCTCCGTTTGTTTCCCTGCGGCTGGGCATCGCCACAAACAGCCTTTGCGGTCCTTCAATCACTTTAATATCGTGTACAGCGAGCATATCGTCCACTGTTATCGACACGACCGCGCGCAGTCTTCCGTCTGTTACAAGCTTCCTGACTCTGATATCGGTTATTTCCATAAAACTGTCTCCATTCTCCGCTGTTACGGTGATTATTGGTTTCACAACTATTATGGCGCAATCCGGGGAATATTATTCATCACACGATATAATCCGCCGTTTCGGAAAAAAGCTTTTGGTCCACAAGCGCGTCCACTAAAATTCCGTTTTCCTTATATTCTTCGCTGAACACCCTGCCGTCAATTCTTATTTTTGCCGAAAGCCCCGCCTTGCCGTACGGAAGCAAAAGCGTCATACGCTTTGAAGTGGGCTTCAGCATCTCGCTTACTTTTTGAAGCAAAGTATCAAATCCGAAGCCGGTTTTGGCGCTGATAAAAACGCTTTCACCGTCCGAGCAAAGCTCGCTTACCGAACTGAGCTTATCGCATTTGTTGAACACGGTCAGAATCGGCGTTTGAGCACATCCCAGCTCACGAAGCAGCGACAGCGTTACCTCCGACTGCTCGCGCGCATGCTCGGAGGAAGCGTCGCACACGTGCAGAATCAAGTCTGCTTCGAGCGCTTCTTCCAGCGTGGATTTAAACGCCTCTACCAATTGGTGAGGAAGCCGGCTTATAAGACCGACCGTATCGACCAAAAGCACCGATCTGCCGTCCGGCAGTTCGAGTGCGCGCGCCGTCGGGTCGAGCGTTGCAAACAGTTTATTTTCCGCTAAAACGCCCGCGTTTGTAAGCGCGTTTAAAAGCGTGGACTTTCCCGCGTTTGTGTATCCGACTATAGCCGCGGTCTGAATATTATCTTTTTTACGCCGCGCGCGGAGCATTCCTCTGCGGACTTCGAGCTCTTTGAGCTCGCTTTCGAGCCTCGTTATCCTTTTTCTTATCTGCCGCTTGTCGGTTTCAAGCTTTGTTTCACCCGGACCGCGAGTGCCTATTCCCGCGCCGAGACGCGACATCTGCGCGCCCATTCCGGCAAGTCTGGGAAGCCTGTACCGCTGCTGTGCAAGCTCAACCTGAACTCTTCCCTCCTTAGTCTTTGCATGCAGTGCAAAAATATCTAATATAAGCATAGTCCGGATTTCTCGTCTGCGTTGCGGTGAGCTCATGGTCGAAAATTATCAAATCCGCCTCAAGCTCAGTGCAAAGCTCTTTTATTTCCTCAAGCCTTCCCGCTCCGATGCAGGTTGCCTTATCGTATGCGTCGCGGTTTTGCGTGACCTCGGCGACGACCTCGGCATCCGCGCTTTTTGCAAGCTCACAAAGCTCCCGGAGCGACTGTTCGGTATCAAACTCGCCGATATTTACACTTGCAAGAATAGCTCTTTGCCATTTTTGTTCGTTTTCATACATTCTTATCCCGCCCCTGCGAAAATAATTGGTTTCGTACCTATATTCTCATTATCGATACAATTTGTCAATATGAACAAAACCTTATTAAAAACATTTTTATATTATAGCATGGATTTACTTTCCAAATACCGCATTTTTGTGATATACTTAAACAAGTATACCAATCGGGAGGATGTATCTATTTTGCAGACTGATTACGACGTTATAATTTCGGGCGCCGGAGCCGCCGGACTTTACGGCGCGCTGAATCTTGACGAAAGCCTTAATGTTCTGCTCGCGTGCAAACGCGAATTAACTCTTTGCAATTCCTCGCTTGCACAGGGCGGCGTTGCCGCTGTCGTTTATACCGACGACGACAGCCCCGATTTACATATGAACGACACATTTATCGCGGGAGGCTTCAAAAACGATCCCAAATCGCTGAAGGTGCTTGTTAACGACGGTCCGGAGGACGTTAAAAATCTTCTGAAGCTCGGCGCTGATTTTGACAAAACGCCCGACGGTAAATATCATCTCACTTTAGAGGGCGGTCATTCGCGCCATCGAATTTTTCATCACGCCGACTGCACAGGGCGTGAAATCGTTGAAACGCTGATAAAGCAGGTCAAGGCGCGAAGCAATATAACCATTGCCGAAAACTGCCTTGTGAGCGATATAAAGCAAGTGCCGAACGGCTTTTGCCTGAATCTTTTGCAAAACGGCGAATTTACCTCCGTATGCGCGCCCTTTTGCATGCTGTGTACAGGAGGAATCGGCAGGGTTTACGAATACACCACCAATTCCGCAATCGCAACGGGCGACGGCATCGCTTTTGCTTATAATATGGGCGCTGAAATCAAAAATCTTCATCTTGTTCAGTTCCATCCGACTGCTTTTTCAAACGCTCAGCGCGAATGCTTTTTAATATCCGAAGCGGTGCGCGGCGAGGGCGCGTATCTTTTAAACTGCGACGGCGAACGGTTTATGCAAAGGTATGACGAACGGCTTGAACTTGCGCCGAGAGACGTCGTTTCAAGAGCTATAATCGACGAATCAAAACGCACTCAAAGCGACAAATTTTACCTTGATATTTCCCGAAAGGACGCGGAATTTATCAAAAACCGCTTCCCTATGATATATAAAAACCTGCTCGACGAGGGGTACGACCTGACGCACGACAAAATCCCGATATTTCCATGCCAGCACTATCTTATGGGCGGTATCGACGTTGACATAAACGGTAAAACCTCGATTGACGGTCTTTACGCCGCGGGAGAATGCTCCCACACAGGCGTTCACGGTCAAAACCGCCTTGCGAGCAACTCTTTGCTTGAAGCGCTGGTGTTCTCGCACCGCGCGGCAGACGAAATAAACCAAAATCTCAAAGCTCCGCACACAGCGCCGCAGCCGTGTGAGTTCGATGTTCATAAAGACGGCAAGCATATACCGCACGGCGTGCGCACCGAGATACGCCATATAATGCAGTCGGCGCACTTTGTCGTTCCCGACAAAGCCGCGGCAAACGCGGGCTACAAAAGAATATGCGAAATTCTCAAACAGCTCGAAACCGAGGACTACGTTGTAAACACCGATTTTGTGGAAGCAAAAAGCCTCGCAACGGTGGCATATATCATTTTAAAGGAAGTAAAAGACTGAAAACAAAAAGGAACGTTATATTATGAAACTCAATAAATTTTACGTTGACGACATTATCAAAACCGCGCTGCTGGAGGACATAAATTATGTCGACGCGGCTACGGATTACCTAATCGATGAAAATTCCGAGACCGACGCTTATTTTATCTCCAAAGCCGACGGCGTTGTTGCCGGAATCGAAGTTGCGCTGAGAGTCTTTACCCATCTTGACGAAAACTGCCGCTTTGAAATACTGTTTAAAGACGGGCAAAATGTAAAGTACGGCGACGTTATCGCGAAAATCCACGGAAAAACCTCAGCCCTGTTAAAGGGCGAGCGCACGGCTTTAAATCTCTTGCAGCACATGTCGGGAATCGCAACCCAAACAAACGCCTGCGCCGAGCTTATTAAAGGAACAAACGCCACGGTTGCCGACACCCGCAAAACCCTGCCCGGTCTGCGCGCGCTGCAAAAATACGCGGTCGCCGTCGGCGGCGGAAGAAATCACCGATTCAATTTAAGCGACACCGCCATGCTCAAGGACAATCATATCGACGCTTACGGAAGCATAACAGGCGCTGTGAACGCGCTTAGGGGCAAGGTCGGGCACACGGTAAAAATCGAGGTGGAGGTCAGGAATTTTGATGAATTAAACGAAGCGCTCGCCGCCAAAGCCGACATTATCATGCTCGACAACATGAACTGCGACGACATGGCGAAGGCCGTTAAAATCACAAACGGCGCGGCGCTTTTGGAAGCGTCGGGCAATGTAACGCTCGAAAATATAGCCGAGGTGGCAAAAACAGGTGTCGGCATCATTTCGCTCGGTGCGCTGACACACTCGGTGAAATGCTTTGACATTTCAATGAAAATAGTGTAGTATTAATTTTGTGAGCGAACTGTGTGGCAGCGCGGGAAACCGTGAGGAAAGTCCGAGCATCACAGAGCAGGATAGCTGCTAACGGCAGCCGAAGGCGACTTTAGGGCAAGTGCAACAGAAATAAACCGCCGGATTTATCCGGCAAGGATGGAAAGGCGAGGTAAGAGCTCACCGGGGCGCAGGAGACTGCGCCGCC
>CAZHWR010000009.1:20055-53044 GCA_964536085.1 uncultured Oscillospiraceae bacterium | reverse complement strand
TCTTTCCTCGGCGGTAAGCTCGGTTTCGCCCTTGGGGGTGACCTTTCCGACCAAAATATCGCCCGCGCGCACCTCTGCGCCTATGCGGATTATTCCGCGGTCATCAAGGTCTTTTAACGCGTCTTCACCGACGTTGGGTATATCCCTTGTGATTTCTTCGGGACCCAATTTAGTGTCGCGCGCCTCGGTTTCATATTCCTCGACGTGCAGGGAGGTGTACATATCTTCTCTTACGAGCTTTTCATTTATCAAAACCGCGTCCTCGTAGTTATAACCCTCCCAGGTCATAAATCCGATAAGCGCGTTTTTACCAAGGCTTATTTCGCCGTTGCAGGTTGCGGGGCCGTCCGCAATAACCTGACCTGCCTCGACCCTTTCGCCCTTTGCAACGATGGGACGCTGGTTTGTACAGGTGCCCTGGTTTGAACGTTTGAACTTGATTATCTGATAATTGTGAACAACGCCCTCGTCGTCCTGAATATCGACATTGTCCGCGTCTACTCTTACGACTGTTCCCGAGTGCTTTGAAACCACGGTAACTCCCGAATCGACAGCGGCCTTGTATTCCATACCGGTGCCTACAATAGGCGAATCGGTCTTCATAAGCGGGACAGCCTGACGCTGCATGTTCGCACCCATAAGCGCGCGGTTCGCGTCGTCGTTTTCGAGGAATGGTATCATCGCCGTAGCGATGGAAACAACCATCTTCGGCGAAACGTCCATGTAGTCGATATTTTCCCGCTCGGTTTCAAGAATTTCATCGCGGTAACGGGCGGCAACGCGCGGATTTGCAAATCTGCCGTCCTCGGTTAGAGGTTCGTTCGCCTGAGCGACAATATAGTTATCCTCAACGTCCGCGGTCATGTAGTAAACCTCGTCGAGCACAACGCCGGTTTCTTTGTCCACCTTTCTGTAGGGCGCTTCGATAAAGCCGTATTCGTTGATTCTCGCAAACGAAGCAAGATATGAGATAAGCCCGATATTCGGACCTTCAGGCGTTTCTATGGGGCACATTCTGCCGTAGTGGGTATAGTGAACGTCGCGCACCTCGAATCCCGCGCGGTCACGCGAAAGTCCTCCGGGACCGAGCGCAGAAAGACGCCGCTTGTGCGTGAGCTCTGCAAGCGGGTTTGTCTGGTCCATAAACTGGGAAAGCGGAGAAGAGCCGAAAAACTCCTTTATCGCCGCAACAACGGGACGAATATTTATGAGCGTCTGCGGGGTCGCGGTCTCAACGTCCTGCGCGGAAAGGGTCATCCTTTCCCGGATAACGCGTTCCATTCTGGAAAATCCGATTCTGAACTGGTTCTGCAAAAGCTCTCCTACCGAACGGATACGCCTGTTTCCTAAATGGTCGATGTCGTCCGTAACGCCGACTCCGACCGCCAGGCAGTTCAGATAGTTTACGGTTGCAAAAATATCGTCTTTGTTTATATGGCGCGGAACGAGCTCCAACGCGCGGTCTTTGACCGCCTCGAAAATCTCTTCCTCGGTTTCGCAGCTTTCAAGAATATCTTTTAAAACGACAAAGCGCACTCTTTCCCTTATGCCTGCATCTTTCGGATCGAATCCGACGAAATCAGCAAGGTCTACCATGCCGTTTGAAATAACCTTAACTTCTCTGCCGTCAACGTCGATATAAGCTGCAGAAACGCCCGCGCGCTCGATCTCGTCGGCTTTTTCGCGGGTAATAAGCTCGCCCGCTTCCGCCATAATCTCACCCGTAAGTTCGTTTACGATCGGTTGCAAAAGGGTTTGTCCGCTCAGACGCGCGCCTATCGCCAATTTCTTGTTGTATTTATACCGCCCCACGCGCGAAAGGTCATAGCGCCTGTCGTCAAAAAACAGATTGGCAATATGAGTGACCGCCGATTCAACCGTCGGAGGTTCACCCGGACGCAGCTTTCTGTATAACTCCAGCAGCGCTTCTTCTCCGTTTTTGGTACCGTCCTTGGTCATAATAGTCGCACGGATGCGGTCGTCGTCGCCGAAAAGCTCAAAAAGCTCGTCGTCCGTTCCGCTGCATTCGGTAAACATTTCATCCACGCCCTCAAAGCACTTGTCTTTTATCTTTAAAAGGGCGCGCAAAAACACCGTAACAGGTATCTTACGGTTTTTATCTATTCTGACATAGAAAACGTCGTTGGAATCGGTCTCATATTCGAGCCATGCGCCGCGGTTTGGGATAACCGTAGAGGCAAACAGCTTTTTGCCCGTCTTGTCGTACGATTCGTTATAGTAAACGCCCGGCGAACGAACAAGCTGTGAAACAATGACGCGTTCCGCGCCGTTTATAACAAACGTTCCGCTCTCGGTCATAAGCGGAAAATCGCCCATGAAGATCTCCTGCTCCTTAACCTCGTCGGTCTCCTTGTTATGAAGCCTTGCCGTGACCCGAAGGGGCGCTGCATAGGTGGCATCGCGTACCTTACACTCGATGACCGAATACTTCGGCTGCTCGTCCAAACGGTAATCGATAAAATCCAAAACCAGATTGCCGTTATAATCGGTTATTTCCGAAACGTCCTCAAAGACCTCTTTAAGGCCCTGTTCCAGAAACCACTTGTACGAATTTTTCTGCACCTCGATGAGGTTCGGCATTTGCAAAACCTCATTGATCCGGGCAAAACTCATACGAGTGTTTTTTCCAAGCTGTACCGGCTTGACATTCACCATAGGCTCAATCACTCCATTCATCTATATAAAAAACGCCACGGCGTTTTTTATTTCACGTCCCGACACGCTAAAGGGCACCGCAAAAAAAATCTGTGTTTTCAACAAATATCTTTATAAAACTTTGTTTAATCTGGTACTTGAAAGATTGGATTTTATTCGCTTGTCCCACCTAAAATCCAATAATTAGGTAGGCATATCCATTTTAGTACAGTTTAATAGTATATACCAAACCAGATTTATTGTCAAGCGCAAATTCAAAAAAACACTTGACAAGCAAAAACGCCGCAGGGCCAAATCGCCCCGCGGCAAATATATTCAAGTAACCTTTCAAAATATTCGGATCGCAATTTTTACGCCAGCTTGTCAAGCGTTTGTTCTTTTAATTCCTCACGCACCATTTTTGTGACCTTTTCGTACACCATGTGCGGCTTGCAACAGCAGCCGTCAGAGTGGTTTGAACAGCTGTGTTCGGGATTCGAGCATCTGTGTTCAGGATTTAAGCAGCGGGAAAAGCAGTATGTACCCTCTACAAGCTCAATAATTTCAAGAAGCGATATGTCCGACGCGGGTCTTGCAAGCTCGTATCCTCCCTTTGCGCCCATATACGACTTTACGACACCGCCCTCCATAAGCTTTCGCAGTATTTTAAGCGTAAATCTCGACGGTATACCGTTTTGCTCTGACAATTTAGATGCGCCGGCTCTTGTTTCACTCCTTGCAAGATATGTCGATATCCTTACCGCGTAGTCGGTTTCACGCGTTATATACATTTTTCAAACACCTCTTAATCAAGGAAATCCTTCAGCTTTTTGCTCCTGCTCGGATGGCGAAGCTTTCTCAACGCCTTTGCTTCGATTTGGCGTATGCGCTCACGCGTTACGTCGAACTCGCGACCGACCTCCTCCAGCGTTCTCGAACGACCGTCTTCAAGCCCGAAACGCAAAGTCAACACCTTTGCCTCCCTTTCAGTAAGCGTTTCCAAAACATCGCCGAGCTGTTCCTTCAGCAGCGTGTGAAACGCCGCCTCCGCAGGAGCGGGAGCGTCATCATCGGGGATAAAATCGCCCAAATGGCTGTCCTCCTCCTCGCCTATGGGAGTTTCGAGCGACACCGGCTCCTGCGACACTCTTAATATCTCCCTGACCTTTTCAACCGGCAGGTCGAGCTCTCCGGCTATATCCTCAGCGGTCGGCTCGTGACCGTTTTTGTGCAGAAACTGACTTGAAACCTTTTTGACCTTGTTTATCGTTTCGACCATGTGAACAGGGATTCTTATCGTCCTCGCCTGGTCGGCAATCGCGCGGGTTATCGCCTGACGAATCCACCATGTGGCGTATGTGGAGAACTTATAGCCCTTGGTGTAATCGAATTTTTCCACCGCTTTTATAAGCCCCAGATTTCCCTCCTGAATCAAATCGAGAAACTGCATACCGCGACCTACATATCGTTTTGCGATGCTGACAACAAGCCGCAGGTTCGCTTCCGAAAGGCGCTTTCTGGCGTAAGGGTCGCCCTCTGACATCTTCTGGGCGAGTATTACCTCCTCGTCCGCCGTTAAAAGCGGTACTCTGCCTATCTCTTTGAGATACACCTTTACCGGGTCGTCGATGCTCACGCTGTCGTTGATTTCTTCCTCGACGGGTACCTTAACGTCAATCTCGGGGGCGAGGTCTTCAATAATCTCGATATTCATATTTTCGAGATTGTTGTAAAGCTCATCCATCTGCTCAACGTCAAAGTCAAGCTCCTCGAGCGCATCGGTGATCTCTTTGGTCGTAAGCTTTCCCTTAGCTTTACCGCGCTCCATCAGTTCGGACACAGCCGATTTTTTCTCTGTGCTCATCTGGTTCTCCCTTCACATCATGAGTGTGTTTTTCTCTTTTTTATCTCGTCAAAAAGCTCCTGCGGGCTCATATCCGCCGTTTTTTCAGGCGTTAATCTATTTTTATGCGCTAGCAGGATGTCTATATAATCATCTAAGCCCGCGGGGTCTCCCGAGTCGGGAATTTTTGCGAGCAGTCCCGCAACACGCCCTATTTCCTCGCCCGACAGCTTGTCCGCAAGCAGCCCCAAATCCGGCGTTATATTATTTTGTAAATATTCGTAAAATATGCAAAATACTCGCCTGTTGAAGTCGGTAACAAAATCGTCGGGCGTTATGCGGGCTTTAATGTGCTCCAAGGCGTCGGGGTTTTTGTAAAGATAGGCGATTATGCCCTCCTCCGCCTTTGCTTCGCGCAAGTTCCGGGCGCGCTGGGGATTGATTCTATCAGTATACGCCTGCTTGTTCTGCGCTATCTCGTTCCATTCGCGCTTTTTCTTTGACCGCGCGTTCTTTTTGAGTACCGAATCGATTCTCGCCGTAATCGTATCCTTCGAGACCGACGTTTCCTCCGCAAGCTTTCCCGCGTACAAATCCCGCTCGATAGGATTTAACAGCGTGGCTAAATAGTCCGCCGCGCGGTTTAAATACGAAAGCCGCCCCTCCGCCGAGTCGGTGTCAAAGCCGGATTTTATCCTCGCAAGCTCGTATTCGGTAACGCTCGACGAGCCGTCGAGCAACAGCTTAAACCGCGTGGCTCCGAACTTCTTTATAAACTCGTCGGGGTCCTTGGCGTTTGGTATGCTTAAAACCTTAATTTTTATCCCTGTTTCATCCAGCAGCTTGGACGCTTTCTCCGTGGCTATTCTGCCCGCCGAATCGGAATCGTATGCTATCACGACTTCGCCCGCATACTGCGAAATAAGCCGCGCCTGCTCGGAGGTGAGCGCCGTGCCGCACGAAGCGACGGCGTTTGTGAATCCCGCCTGATAAAGCGATATAACGTCGAGATTGCCCTCTGCCAGGATTATCCTTCCGTCGTTTTCGTTCTTTGCAAAATTGAGTGAAAACAGCGTGCGGCTTTTTTTATAAACGGGAGTATCGTCGGTGTTTATGTATTTGGGCTTGGAGTCGTCCAGCACCCTGCCCGAAAACGCGGTCACATTGCCGCGCAGGTCGATGATAGGGAACATAACGCGGTTTCTGAACTTATCGTAATACGAACCGTTTTTGCCCTTTGACACGACCGCCGCCGAATACATATCCGAAAGCGAAAAGCCCTTTGCGAGCAGATGATTTTTTAAATTGTCCCAGCCGTTCGGCGCATAGCCCAAGCCGTAGGTCTTAATAGTTTTCGGGGTTAGCCCCCTTTTGGCAAAGTATTCAAGCCCCGCCTTGCCCTCGGGCGATTTTAACATACTGTGGAAAAACCGCGCCGCCTCGCGGTTGATTTCATACACCTTTTGCCGCAGCTTCGCCGCACGGTCGTCCGCGCTGTCCTCGGGGAGTGTCATCCCCACGCGCGACGCTAAAATTTTCACCGCCTCAACATAGTCGACGTTTTCAATCTGCATTATAAACGTTATAACATCGCCGCCCGCTCCGCAGCCAAAGCAATAATAAGACTGAGTGTCGTTATAAACGGTAAACGACGGCGTTTTTTCCGAGTGAAAAGGGCAGAGCCCTTTTGTGTGCCGCCCGGCGCGCTTTAGCGATATATACGATGAAATAACGCTTTCAATATCGCACGACATTTTTAGCTGGCTTATAAAAGCGCTCGGTATCGCCATGACGGACACCACCTTCCTTTTACGACTTTGCCGACAAGGTTGTTTCGGCTCTCTTTTGTTCTCTTTTCAGGCAAAAGAAACAGACGTAACATAAATTACAAATCCACCGGCGTCAGCAGATCCTACCGCGGCAAAAAGCCGCTACATTGTCCACGCGTTCGGAATAAACAGCGACTTGAACAGGTTCACAGCATATATGTCGCTCATGCCGGCGATATAATCGCACACAGCGCGTTCGGCGCCGTCTTTTTCAAGAATAGCCTTGTATTCCTCCGGCAGACTGTCCGTGTGCTTGATAAAATACCCGAACAACGTCTCGACCGTGGCCTCCGCTTTGCCCTCCTCGCCCTTTGCGGCGGGGTTGGTATAGAGGCTTTCAAACATGAATTTCCTAAGCTCCAGATGTGCCTTTTGCACCTGCTCTGACATGACGATATCGTCCGTGCTGTTTTCGATAACCGAATTTATTATAGTCGTTATGCGCTCGTTTTTCGTTCTGCCCAAAATGTATACGCAGTTGTACGGTAGGTCGTTGGGAGTCAAAAGCCCCGCCCGGATAGCGTCTTCAATATCGTGATTTATATACGCGACCTTGTCCGCCAGTTTGACGACCCTGCCCTCCAGCGTATCTGCTTTGCCGGAGGTGTGGCATGCGATGCCGTTTTTGACCTCGTATGTAAGATTCAGCCCGCGCCCGTTTTTTTCAATAAAGCTGACGACCCGCACGCTCTGCGCCGCATGCTCAAATCCAAATGAGCATATGCGGTTCAAGGCGCGCTCGCCCGCGTGCCCGAACGGCGTATGACCGAGGTCGTGCCCGAGCGCTATTGCTTCGGTCAGATCCTCGTTCAATCGCAGGGCGCGGGATATCGTGCGCGCTATCTGCGAAACCTCCAGCGTGTGTGTGAGCCGCGTGCGGTAATGATCCCCCAAAGGAGACAAAAACACCTGCGTTTTATGCTTTAACCTGCGAAACGCGTTGCAGTGGATAATCCTGTCGCGGTCGCGCTGGAACTCGGTGCGTATATCGCACTTTGCCTCGGGAAGCTCTCGCCCCTTTGTCCGTATGGCGAGCGTTGCGTTTTTAGCGAGCACGGTCGCTTCGATGGATTCGGTTTTTTCCCTTATGTTCATATCTGTCCGCCTTGATATATAAGACTGCCTTAAAACTTCTGTCTATAATAAATATACCGCAAAAAGCGGCAAATTCCTTTTTATTTTTCCCGGAAATTAAAAAACTTCTCCTCTGAGCACTCAAGCTGCGCTTTTCCCGCGCTCAATTCGGTCAGTTTGTTCATAAAAGCGTCGCACTGCTCCGATTTTACCGCCGCGGTCAGCGTCACCTTTTCGCCGAAGTCCGAGCTTATAAGCTTGTGCGTAAATTCGGGCAGAATGTGATTCACCATGCCGTACAGCGAATAATCAAAATCCGCCGTTATGATTTTGCCCTGCTCCATCACCGTTTCGCCCGCCGCCTTTACCGCCTGAGCCGCCGCAAACGAATACGCCCGTGCAAGCCCTCCCGTGCCGAGCAGTATTCCGCCGAAGTACCTCGTTACGACCACGCATACATCGCACAGTCCGTTCCCCTCGACTATCTCCAAAAGCGGAACGCCCGCCGTACCCTGCGGCTCGCCGTCGTCCGAGCAGCGTTTTGCTCCGCCGCGTAAAACGTACGCGCTCACATTGTGGCGCGCATCTCGGTGGCGCGCTTTTACTTCGTTTATAAACTCCTGCGCCTCGGTCTGCGAGCTCACCGGAACGCACACGCCGATAAATCTCGATTTTTTAACAACGTATTCGCTCTCGCCGCGCGCGCTGACAGTTTTGTATTCCACTTTTTAACTTCCTCCCTGCCAAAAGCAAGAATTTAAAGCCTGAAAACAGATTTTTACATTGCTCAAAAACAAAATGCCGCAATGACTGCGGCAGCGGTACGCCCGGTTTAAACCCGGACTTTTTCTGCTGTAGCAATTTGGGCGGTGTAAAACTACACCGCCCAAAAATCAGCTTATTTGTCAAGTCCGAAACGCTTGTTAAATCTGTCAACGCGTCCGCCCGAATCAACCAGCTTTTGTTTGCCGGTGAAGAAAGGATGGCATTTTGAGCAAATTTCAACTTTAATGTCGGATTTGGTGGAGCGGGTTTCTATAACGTTTCCGCAAGCGCATTTAATTGTTGTTTCCTCGTATTTAGGCTGAATATCCTTTTTCATAGCGTAAATGTCACCTCTTTCTGATAATTTCAGTCTTTCGAAATCTAATGATAACACACTATTTTCACAAATGCAAGCAAAAAATTATTTTTTTGAGGAATTTCATTGGGAAACCTCGATTATTACCTCGTCTGCATACACTTCAAGCGATTTCAGCTTTTCATCCGAAATGCCAACAGACTCGTCCCCGTTCAATATAATGCTCGCTTTACCGCCCGCCTTGGCGACATACGTCCCCGCAGCCTTGGGACTGAACTCATAAGTCTTTTCTATGTATGAATCCGCCTGCATATTTCCGACCGACCGCATAAGCGTCCAGTAAATATCGTTATCCGTACTGTCTGCCTTTTCTTTTACAAATACGTTCAGCTCCTGCCCGCTGTTCGCTATCGGCAATGTTTCCCCGCTGTTATTGTAAAACCGCGCGGTCACCGTTTCGCTTTCCCCGACCTTTAATTCGGCTTTTGGCACATCGAGCGTAACTTTAAAATCCGCTTCGGTTATGCTTTCGTATCCCGCTCCGGCGGACTGCGTCCTTGAGCTTGCGCACCCAGGCAGACAAAGCAGCCCTATCAAGATCGCCGACAACAGTATTGCTGTTTTTTTCATTTTTATATCCTCCTCTTTAATACGAATACAACTCCAAATCAAACGTTACCAAGATATACCCGCTGATGACGTTGCTGCTTGAACCGTCAATCTCGTAAGTAGGGCTTTGTGTAACATTGGGATTATTATACAGAACAAAAACAGCGTCAATTTTTTTACTGAGCTACCAAGTAGTTGCATTACCGATTATTGTTCCGTTATTATTGTGCAACACCTCGCCGGTTTTAACTCCATGTCCTGCAGTAATCACTCCATATTTACCGGTATTCTTATCTTTAGCATTAAATCCGCAAGTTCCTTCACTGACGCCGGCAACTTTATACACTCGTCTTCCGGGAAAAGAGGTGCTGCTTTTAAATGTATATTCATCCTCGGGCTTAACAGTAAAAAGCTCTATGCTGTCACGGTCAAAATCAGCAATATCTTGTAAAAAAGCGTTGATTATGCTCTCCGAATCATCCATACTGATTACGCCCACTTTTACTATGTTGTTCGTTTCCGACATAATGACTGAATCAACACCTAATTTACTCATGTTAGCGCTTGCATAGCTGTATATTTTTTCAATATAGTTTTTTGTGAATTTTGAAGATTTATATTCTGTATCTTGTTCAACAATTTTTTGATAATCATCTGTTTTTTCAGCGTCAACGCTGTCTTGAACGTTAATCCTCATCTTCACCTTTTGGTCGGCAGATTCTCCGAGCACAAATTTTTTCTCATCACAGACAAGAACCGTTAATTTCCCCTCGGAATTTATGTAAGAACCGCCATAATTATCTATGCCGGTAACATTTGACGTTTCCCTGTTGCTTTTTTCTTTTTTTCGTTCTTTAATTGCTTTTTCAATTCTGCCCCCGTCATCAAGCGCATTTTCTTGATTCTTAATAAACTGCTCCGAAACTGCATTGTCATTATTAACCTTAACAGCCATATTATCTGAATTTGCGGTTGCAGTGAAGCATAAAGCCTGAACGGTGCATAACGCTACTAACACTATTGAACTTGTTTTAATTATGTTCATTTGCATTTTTTTAATCGATGCTGCTTATTTATGTCAGTTAATTAGAATCCCACCCATAAAATTACCCCCTTAATTTTAGTTTCATAGCTCCGTCTAATCCTCCAGCTCTTTAAGCGCTTTTTGCTCGTCCTTGTTCACCTTGATTGACGAGTCTTTTATAACCTTCACGCTGTCGCGGTGAAAAGCCTTGGGCGCCGCGTCCGGATTGGAATCAAGCCGCACCTTCAGCATACCCGTGAGCAGATTCACATCCACCACAACGCCCTTGCCCTCGCCCGTTTTGACGACCGCGCCGTTTTTCGGGGTGTGCTTCAAAAGATCCTCATAAGCGTCCTGCTCATATTTCAAGCAGCACATAAGCCGCCCGCAGTTGCCGGAAATCTTTGTGGGATTTAACGATAGTCCCTGTTCTTTAGCCATTTTTATCGAAACGGGGTGAAAATCGCCCAAAAAGGTGGCGCAGCAAAACGGCCGTCCGCAGGCTCCCAAGCCGCCGAGCATTTTGGATTCGTCGCGCACGCCTATCTGACGCAGCTCTATCCTTGTTCTGAAAACGCTTGCCAAATCCTTAACAAGCTCGCGGAAATCGACTCTGCCGTCCGCCGTAAAATAAAACAGAATCTTGTTTCGGTCAAACGTGTATTCCGCGGACACAAGCTTCATCTCAAGCCCGTGCTTCGCAATTTTTTCCTCGCAGATTTTAAAGGCTTCCTTTTCCTTTTCCTTATTCTGCTTTATATTCTCAAAATCGTCCTCGGTGGCTTTTCTGATTATTTTTTTAAGCGGAGGCACGATCTGCGAATCGTCGACCTCCTTGTTCGCTATCGCGACCTCGCCGCACTCGACTCCGCGCGCAGTTTCTACGATAACGCTTTCGCCGGGCTTTGATTTAAGCCCCGACGGGTCGAAATAATAAACCTTGCCTATATTTTTAAAGCGCACTCCGATAATTTCCGCCATTTAAAAAATCCTTCCTATTTAGATGCAAGAGGTTAAGAGGCAAAAAGCAAGAAAAATATTTTTAAACGCGTTCCTGCCTTTACCTTAAGTTTATCATTTTTGCAGCCGCAGCGTATTACGCCTCAGCTTTGATTTTAGCGACTGTACTGCTTAATAATAATGCAGTGTTCGCATTTTTGTCAATCCCGTCCGCCGCTTCGAGCAGCGCGCGGGAGGTTTTTATAAGCTGTTCGGTCGTATAAATTCCTGCGAGCCTGCCCGCCGTTTCATAGCCCGCGGCTTCGCCCGACATTTTAACGCACAGCGCCTCGCGCAGTATTTCGCATGCTATTCCGAGCGTCGTTTTAATTTCGCCGCGCTTTGACGAAACCGCAGAAAACGCAGCCAGCATATGATACTCGGATTTATCCGCTATAGCGCGGGCAATGCTTTCTGCCTCGCTTTCGGCTTTTTTGTAGTCCTCGTCTGAAAGCAGCTTTTTTGCAAGCCCTATATTCCCGCCCGATTTTTTTACCGCCGCGTCGGCTTCGGGATTGCCGGAGCTTTGCCCGAGTGCGCGGTAAACATCCGCTTGCTGGACGGGGCAGAGCTTTATTTCCACACACCGGGAAACAACGGTTTCCAAAAGCTCGTCGGCGCTTACGGCCGTCAGGATAAAAAGCGTGTGCGCCGGAGGCTCTTCCAAAACCTTCAAAAATGCGTTTGTCGCCGGGACGGACATATTCTGCGCGTTTTCAATAATATAGATTTTATACCGTCCCTCGTTCGGCAGAATATACGCGCCGCTTTTTATTTCACGCACGGCGTCGATATGTATGCTGTTTTTCCCGCCCTTTGAGCGAATCAAAACAACATCGGGATGGGCGAACGAATCGACCTTTTTACAGTTTGGGCAGCCATCGCACGCCGCCGACTCGCTTCGAGTGCAGAGCAGCGTTTTTGCAAACAGCCGCGCAAACGTTTTTTTGCCCAGTCCTTCGTCGCCTGTTATCAAATAAGCATGACATATGCGCGAGCTCTTTTTGATATTTTCAATCGCGCAGAGTGCATTTTGATTTGAGTAAAACCGTTCGGACATATCGCGGTACCCTACAGCTTTTCAAAGCGGTCAACGTCGGTTACAAATACTGTTGCACCTCCGACAGTTACCTCGATGGGATACGATGTGTACATACCCATGCCGCAGCTCGCCGCAGACGGCATAAGCTGAGTTCTCTTTTTCGAGTGGTCAGAGATGATTTCTATTGCCTCGTCCACCTTTTCGTCCTCGGTACCGATAAGAAAGGTCGTGTTTCCCGCCATTAAAAATCCGCCCGTGGACGCAAGCTTTGTAGTAAAAAAGCCTTTTTTAGTAAGCGCAGATGATACTGCGGAGCTGTCGTCTTTGTTGATAATAGCGAAAATCAATTTCATAAACCATTCACCCTTTCTTATTTTTACGCCTAAGGATATCCCCATCAGAGCTTCCCTGTTATTATTTTACCACTATCACCGTGTTTTTACCACTGTTTTTTAATCTTTCGGCGGCGCTTTTGGTTATAAGCTCGCCGTAGGATATCATCGGTACTCCGGGAGGGCAGGTGATATCGGCCGCCGCCGATATTCTTCCCGCCGCACAGGATACAGGAACCTCCTCGGTATTTGCCCAAAGCGCCCCGTGCGGCGAAAGAACAGTCTGAACTTTTTCGTATTTAAACAGCGTAAATTCTTTGCCTTTTTGGGGCTTGAACTCCCCAAAAGCGTTTTCGAGCAGTTTAAAATCATGCTTTGAATTAAACGGAGTCATCAAAAACACAATCACTCCGCCGGATGCATATTCGCACTCTATCTTTCTTTTTCTGAACCATTCGGCGGCGCGATGAGCCGAATATCCCGCGGGATACGTCAAAAGCGAAAGCTTCGTGCAGTCCGAGCCGTCGATCAGCTCAAATCCCGCCGTTTCTGCGGCTTTGACCAAATGCTCTTTTTGCATGCAAAGCGCTGCAAAATCGGCTTTCGCACACTGCGACAGATATTCGTTGCAGCAGTCGAGCGAATCCAAAATCAGATAAGAAGGGCTTGTGGAGCCCACAAGCCCCATGGCGCGCTTTAAATCCCGTTCGTCAAAATCGCAGCCCGAATGAAGATACGCCCCGCCCGTTAACACCGGAAGGGTCTTGTGCGCACTGTCGCAACACAGCGACGCGCCGAGCGCTATTGGATGGCGGTTTTCAGGAGTGAACGCAAGATGAGCGCCGTGTGCGTTGTCCACCAGAAGCAAAATGCTTTCTTTTTTGCACACCCGCGCTATGCTTTCAATATCGCTCATAACTCCCATATAGTCGGGCGAAGTTATGTACACTGCCTTTGCCTTTTTGCCGTTTTTTTCCGTTTCATATATCGCCGCGGCGACCGCGTCTGGCGGGATTTTCCCGCACACGCCCGCGCCGTCGCGGCAATCGGGATAGACCCAGTGCGGATGCAAATCATAAAGTGCAACAGCGTTGTGAAACGCGGCGTGTGCGTTGCGCCCGCATATCACCGTATCGCCCTTGGAAAGCGCCAGTCGGAGCATCGCCTGAATGCACAGGGTGCTTCCGCCTGCCGAAAAAACCGTGGCGCGCGTGTTATATATCCCGCTCGCCGCAAGCTCCGAACGCCTTATGACGCCGTCAGCCTCATAAAGCGAATCCGCACCCGCAATCTCGGTTATGTCAAACCGCGGATCGATTTTCCTTCGCTTTTTTTCCGAATATGCGCCGCGACCCTTGTGCCCCGGCATATGAAACCGCGCGGTGCGGCTTTTTGCATACCCGCGCAAAAAGCCGCGTATCGGCGGACTGATTTTATTTTTCATCGTTTAAATTATCCGTATTCAAGCTGTCTGACAGCACCGACGTACAGTGCGGACAGCGTACCGCCGCCGCGGGGATCTCCTGCACGCAGTAGGGACAGGTTTTGACAGCCGACTTCTCCGCCTGTTTGTCTTCGGCATTTTTCTCGGCCTTTTTGCGAAACGACGTTAAGCGGTTCAGCACCTTTACCAGTACAAAAATCACAAACGCCATTATAACAAAGTTTATCACCGCGGTTATAAACGAGCCGTATTTTATTGTTATTCCCAAAAAGCTGACCGCAAGATCATTAAAATTCTGGCGCACAAACAGCCCGATTATTGGGGATATAATGTCGTCCACCAACGAATTTACGATCGATTGAAACGCCGCGCCGATGATGACTCCAACCGCTAAATCAAGCGCTTTACCCCTGTTGATAAATTCCTTGAACTCAGCAAAAAATTTTTTCATAGTAAACATCGTCCTTGTATTTTTTTAGTGGCAAAATTTGCGAAAAATATTGATTTAAAAGCCCAATCTCAAAAAATTAAGTCCGCCGCGTACTGTTTATTGCCCCGCGGTGTTTTTATATTTTCAATCCGCTTCCGAATGCACAACGGCTTTCATATCGTCAGGCAACTCCGATTCTATTTCGACCACGGCTTTTGTAATCGGATGAACAAATCGAAGCTTTGAACAGTGCAAAGCGTGCCTGTCAATCCAACGCATATCGCCTCCGTAAAGCTCGTCTCCCAAAAGCGGGTGACCTATATAGGCAAAATGCACTCGAATCTGATGCGTCCTTCCCGTTTCAAGACGCAGCTTCACGACCGTTGCTTCCGCGAGCCTTTTCACTACCGTATAATGCGTTACCGCCGCCTGACCGTCCGCTCTGACCTCGCGCTTGATTATACTTTCGCCCTCGCGCGCAATCGGCGCATTTATCGTGCCGCAGTCGTTTTCCAAAACGCCTGCGCAAATCGCCGTGTACTCTTTTTTGAGCGTTTTTGACAGCGAAAACGCCGCGAACGTGCTTTTCGCCGCGGCGCAAAGTCCCGTAGTATTGCGGTCGAGCCTGTTTATCGGTCTGAACGCGCAGGATATACCGTTTTGCCCGCAGTACGCCGCAAAAAAATTCGCAAGAGTGTTGTCCCTGTGGCGTGCAGACGGATGAACAGGCATATCGCAGGGCTTGTTGAATACGATGACGTCCTCGTCTTCATAGGCGATTTTTGCAAAAAGACCGCGGTTTGCGACCGCGGTGCATTTTCCCGTCGGCAAGCGTATAAGCACTTCGTCGCCCGGCTTCACCCTGTCCGGCATTTTGGCGGGGACTGAGTTTACAAGCGCCGAGCCGGGGAGCTTTTTCAGCCGCCTTATCACAGTGACAGAAATGCCCTCGCGCAGGTGCAGAAGCTCATACAGCGTACAATCCTTATCCGCTGTGAAGCGCAGCGTCCTCATCAGTCGAGCGCTACCGTCCAGCCGAATTTGTCCTCAATTTTGCCCCATTGAACGCCCGTCAGTTCCTCGTACAGCCGAGCGGATATTTCGCCGATTTCATTGCCGTTTATTGTGAAATCGTCGTCGTTATATCTCAAGTGGCCCACGGGGGATATGACCGCCGCCGTACCCGTTCCGAACGCCTCTTTCAGTTTGCCCTGCCTGTGCGCCTCGCAGACCTCATCGATCGATACTCTGCGCTCTGACACCCTTAAGCCCCACGAGCGCATAAGTTCTATGGCGGACTTCCTTGTTATTCCCGAGAGTATGCTTCCGTTGAGCATCGGCGTTACGACCTCGTCCCCAATGACGAAGAATATGTTCATCGAGCCGACTTCCTCTATCCATCTGCGCTCAACGCCGTCAAGCCAAAGCGCCTGACTGTAGCCTTTTTCATAAGCCTCAACCTGTGAATTTAAAGAAGACGCATAGTTGCCCGCGGTTTTTGCCATTCCCGTGCCGCCTTTGACCGCGCGCACATAGTTTGCCTCAACGTAAATTTTAACCGGGTTAAGCCCCTCGGCGTAATAAGGGCCGGACGGGGAGAGAATAATAATAAACATATAGTGCGAAGACGGGCAAACTCCCAAATTGGGCTGAGTGGATATAATAAACGGCCTTATGTAAAGCGAGGTGTCGGGAGTGTGGGGAATCCAGTCCTTTTCAATCTCGACCAGCTTTTTCAGGCACTCGATTGCGAATTCCTCGTCCAGCTTGGGAATAGAAAGGCGCTCGTTGGAAAGATTCAGGCGCTTAAAGTTTTCGTCCGGGCGGAAAAGGCGTATCTTGCCGTCCACTCCGCGGTAAGCCTTAAGACCTTCAAAAACCTCCTGACCGTAGTGCAGGCACATTGCAGACGGATCGAGCGAAATCGGACCGTAGGGGACTATGCGTGCGTCGTACCAGTCGTTTACGGACGTATCGTAATCCATGATAAACATGTGATCGGTGAAAATGTTGCCAAAACCGATATTCGATTCGTCGGCAGGCTTTTGCTTCGGATGATCGGTAAGCTTGATCGTTAAATTCTTTAGGACATTTTTGCTCATTTGAGCTTCCTTCTTTCATATATAAAATTTAAAATTCAGCTTAAAATAATATTTTGCAATTATTATACATCATTCCTGCATACTTTTCAAGACGCAGCTTATTTTTCCGACTGCGCAGGGTATTTTTTTTTCATAATTCGTGCTATAATGTTGATAAAAAGGTGAAAGGTCTGATTAGCGCAATGGCAAAATCCAAAAAAAAACATCAGTCGAAGCCGGACGATTTTAAGGCGTTTGAAGAACGGCAAAACAGGGCCTATGAGTTTGCAAAGCCGCTGTTCTGGATTTTCACCGTTTTCGGGATGATCGTCGGCGGAGTTATGGTTTTGATTTCCGTATTCCTGACAACCGTTTCCGAAACGGTTGGCGTAATAGGGCAAAGCAGCTCCGCTGTGACGGGATTTTTGCTTCTTCTGCTGGGCGCTGCGCTCATAACCGACTGTTATATGCTCACAAAAGGAATTGATCCCGCGAGGCTCGTATATGGCGTTTTGATGGGAATAGAAAGCCTTTTGGTGCTGGCGCTGCTGATGACGGGCGAGATAGACATGACCGAATACCCCGAGCTTGCCGCGGCATTGCTTATATTTTTGATACCGCTCGTGTACGGCTGCGTTATGATGCCGACAAGCAAGGGAATAAAGGAATACATGTACGATCTCGAAGTTTCTGATATTGACAAAAGCCGCCGCAGGTAGTAAAATTAAATAAACGAATAGGGGAGCTTGTAAACAGGCTGAGAGGAAGTTGCGAACTTCGACCCGTTACCTGATTTGGATAATGCCAACGTAGGGACTTGTGCATGGCGGCGGATTTCGCATGCATTTGCATTTTAAGTATTTATCGGGGCGCATTGTGCGCCCCTTTTTCAGTTTAAAAAGGACGGTTGCAAAATGAACGGTTACACAACGCAGATGGACGCGGCGCGCAAAGGAATAGTTACCCCGCAGATAAAAGCGGTCGCGCAGAAAGAAAATATGTCCGTTGAAAAATTGACGGAGCTTGTCGCAAAAGGTCAGGTCGCGATATGCGCGAACAAAAGCCACGCCTGCTTAGACCCTGTGGGCGTCGGGAGTATGCTTCGCACCAAGATAAACGTTAATCTCGGCGTTTCGCGCGACTGCAAGGACTACGACGTTGAAATGCAAAAGGTTTTAAGCGCGGTAAATCTCGGAGCGGACGCTATCATGGATCTTTCCAGCCACGGCGACACTCAGCCGTTTCGCCGCAAGCTCACGAGCGAGTGCCCGGTTATGATAGGCACCGTCCCGGTTTACGACAGCGTCATTCATTATCAGCGCGACTTGGCGACGCTGACCGCGCAGGATTTTATCGACGTTGTACGTCTGCACGCCGAGGACGGCGTGGATTTTGTTACCCTGCACTGCGGAATCACGCAAAAAACGATTGAGCAAATCAAAAAGCACAAGCGCAAAATGAACATTGTAAGCCGCGGCGGAAGCTTGGTTTTTGCGTGGATGAGCATGACGGGCAACGAAAATCCGTTTTACGAATATTACGACGAAATTTTAGATATCTGCGAGCAGTACGACGTCACCATTTCCCTTGGGGACGCCTGCCGCCCCGGATGCCTGGCGGACGCCACCGACGTGTGCCAGATAGAGGAACTGGTTCGTTTAGGCGAGCTTACCAAGCGCGCGTGGGAACACAACGTCCAGGTTATGGTCGAGGGTCCCGGGCATGTTCCGCTTAATCAGGTCGCCGCCAACATGGAGGTGCAAAAGAGCATATGCATGGGCGCGCCGTTTTATGTTCTCGGTCCGCTTGTAACCGATATCGCTCCCGGCTACGACCACATCACCGCCGCAATCGGCGGGGCGGTCGCCGCTATGAGCGGAGCCGCGTTTTTGTGCTACGTAACACCTGCGGAGCATTTGGCTTTGCCTAATGTGGACGATGTTAAACAGGGGATTATCGCTTCTAAAATCGCGGCTCACGCCGCCGATATCGCAAAGGGAATCCCCGGCGCGCGCGATATCGACGACAAAATGGCGGACGCGCGACGCGCGCTCGACTGGGACGCGCAGTTTGAATGCGCGCTCGACCCAGAAACCGCAAAAGCGATTCGGGACGACCGCCTCCCCGAGGACGACCATTCGGACACATGTAGCATGTGCGGCAAATTCTGCGCCGTGCGGAGCATGAACAAAGCGCTCGCAGGCGAATATATCGACATATTGTAAACTTAAAGCGAATACGCTTGGCGGCTGAAACGCCGCTAAGCCCGCATTTTTTGCGCTTGGCGCAAAGGCGTGGCGGAGGAGCGTCCGAAACGTCTTAAAATACCGGGTCTAGGTATTCTTAAAGCGAGGGAACCTGTGTTTCAGGGTGAGAGGAAGGAATCGACCTTCGACCGACTGAATTTATTTCACGGCTTAAATTCTGTCGGTTTTGCTCACTATGGTTTTCCGGCAGTGTTTTACCGTTTTTGATAGAACACTTTAGCATGAAGGGAAAATCGAAATGCAGAACAAGACCCAAAAAACAGCTTACAATTCTTCTACCCTTATTAAAATGATAACCCTCGCCATGCTCGTCGCAATCGGCGTGGTCATATCCCCGATACTGCGCGTGGAGTCGCCGTTCGGAAACATGTGCCCTATGGCGCATTTGATAAACATCGTGTGCTCGGTGCTGCTCGGACCGTGGTGGTCGCTTTTGTGCGCCACGCTCATCGGTATACTGCGCATGATATTCATGGGTATCCCGCCCGTCGCATTGACAGGAGCGATCTTCGGCGCTTTGCTCTCGGGAATCTTCTACCGCGTTTCCAAAGGGAGCCTGATCTGCGCGGTGCTCGGCGAAATATTCGGCACCGGAATTATCGGCGCGATAGCGTCTTACCCGGTCATGACGCTGCTTTGGGGCAAAACCGGGATAACGTGGCTGTTTTACGTTCCCTCGTTCATCGCCGGAACTCTTATAGGCGGAAGCATAGCGTTTGTATTCCTGACCGCGCTGCGAAAGTCGGGAATGTTGAACAGAATCCAAAAAAGTTTAGGAGCCAAGGTTTATGGGAAGCCCGGTTTTAAGTCCGATAACGGATGAAATTATAAGAATAAGGCACCTTGTTGCCGAACACAAGCCGCTTGTACACTGCCTGACCAACCACATCTCGATAAATCAGGCGGCTAACACGATACTCTCCGTCGGTGCAAGCCCGATAATGGCGGAATATCCGGGAGAAGTCAGAAAAATAACCGAATCGTCTCGCTCGCTTTTGGTCAATCTCGGAAACATTTCCTTTAGCCGCATGCGGTCCATGATGATTTCGGGCAGAGTGGCTAAAAAGCGTATGATTCCCGTGGTTTTGGATCTCGTCGGCGTAACATGCAGCAAAACGCGGCTGGAATTTGCAAAGCGGTTTATTGAAAAAAACCGCCCGATAGTCGTAAAGGGAAACGCTTCGGAACTCAATGCACTTATCGGGCTTCCGCACACCGCAGTAGGCGTGGACGCAGGCGAGAACGACATAACAGAATCCGTAAGCGACTATCTTGAATTTGTCCGCCACACGGCGCAGAAGCTGCACGTCACCCTGCTCGTTTCAGGCAAAACGGATTTTATTTCAAACGGCAACTATCATGTAGCTATTTTAAACGGCTGCGACGAGCTCGGAAAAATTACAGGCACCGGCTGTATGCTCGGCGCGCTGTGCGCGGCGTTTATCACCTTCGGCGCGTCATACACGAGCGCGACCCTCGCCGCCGCTATCATGGGCATTTGCGGCGAAAAAGCAAAGGCGCAGAATCCCGCGGGGCTCGCGAGCTTCCAAACTGCGCTTTTAGACAATATTTCAACGCTCACCGACATGGATATAATCAACGGAATAAAGATAGGATAGCCTAAGGCTATCCTATCTTTCATAAATAAACACAAACTTAACCCGGATAAGAATAAATCTACAAGGAACGGTTGATAAAATGGAATTTGATTTGAGCCTGTATCTCGTGACCGACAGCGCCGATTTTTCGAAAAACGAGTTTTTGGCGCGCATAAAAGCCGCGTGCGAGGGCGGCATAACGCTTTTGCAGCTTCGCGAAAAAGAGCGCGGCGGCAAAGAATATTTTGAGCTTGCAAAAAAGGTTAAGAAAATCACGGACGGGTATGGCATCCCGCTTATCATTGATGACCGCGTAGACATAGCGCTCGCGGCGGACTGCGCGGGAGTGCACGTCGGGCGGTCCGACCTGCCTGTGAGCGAAGCGAGAAGGCTGCTCGGGGCGGACAAAATCGTCGGCGCGACTGCGAAAACCGTGGAACAGGCGCTGGAAGCGAAAGCGCAGGGCGCGGATTATTTGGGAGTGGGCGCAATTTATCCCACCACGACAAAGGTCAAGACCATTTTAACAAAGGTCTCGACGCTCAGTGAAATCAAAAAAGCCTCCGGACTTCCCATAGTGGCGATAGGCGGTCTGACCGCCGATAATTACGGAGTTTTAAATGCAAGCGGCGCGGACGGGATAGCGGTCGTCACGGCTATCATGAAATCGCCCGACCCGAAATCCTCCGCCGAAGAGCTGCTGAAATGCTCCAAGCGCATGAGGGGATATCGGTATAATGGCTTTTAAATTGAGCGGCGTTGTGCCTTGGGGCAGAAATTTAAGCGAATACCGACTGATGTTTCGCCTCACCGACGACGATATGAAAAAGAAAATTGCGGGCTTCGGCGACGGTCCCGCAAGCTTCAATTGCGAAGCGACGGCGCGCGGCTTTTCAGCCACCTCGTTCGACCCGATATATCAATTTTGCGAAAATGAGCTTCGGAACAGAATTTCGCAGATACGCCCGACCGTCATGCGGCAGGTGAGGGAAAACTCCGACAACTACGTATGGAAAAACATCAAAAGCCCCGAAGAGCTCGAGCATATTCGGATATCCGCCATGGAGCAGTTTTTATCCGACTATGAAAACGGAAAAGCTCAAAAGCGATATATCGCCCACGAGCTTCCTGCCAAGCTTCCTTGCTGCGACGGCTCGTTCGACATCGGTCTCAGTTCGCACTTTTTACTGCTTTATCCCGATTTGGGCTATGATTTCCACATCGGGGCAATAACAGAAATGCTCAGGGTATGCAAAGAGGTCAGGATTTTTCCGATTGTCGATTTAGACGCGAACAAAACCGAACTGACAAAAAATGTGACGGATTATTTTAAGCGAGATTACTGCGTTGAAATACTGCAAACGACATACGAGTTTCAAAAAGGCGGCGACAAGCTGCTGATTATAAAAAATAAACGGCGGTTTTAACCGCCGCGTGAAAGGAACAGCGCGGATGAAAAAGGTACTCACAATAGCCGGTTCCGATTCAAGCGGAGGGGCGGGAATACAGGCGGATTTAAAAACGATGACGGCGCACAAAGCGTACGGCATGAGCGTTGTGACTGCGCTGACCGCACAAAACACCACGGGCGTTTACGGCATTTTCGACGCATCGCCCGAGTTTGTCGCAAAACAGCTTGACTGCGTTTTTTCGGACATTTTCCCCGACGCCGTGAAAATCGGAATGGTCTCAAACACCCAAATCATCGGAGTCATTGCGGATAAGTTGAGAGAATACAACGCAAAAAACATCGTTGTCGACCCGGTAATGGTATCGACCAGCGAAAGCCGCCTGCTCGCAAGCGGCGCGCAGACGGCGCTCATCGAAGCCCTTATACCGTTGGCGGACATAATAACGCCCAACATTCCCGAAGCAGAGGTGTTGTGGGGAAAAAGTATTCTGTGTTTTGACGACATTTTGTCCGCCGCGCGCGATATCGGCGAACGCACAGGCACAGCAGTGCTTGTAAAGGGCGGCCACGCCATTGACTCGCTCGCCGGCGCACACTCGGGCGAACTGAAATCTGATGACGTTTTGTATTCAAACGGCGATATTCGGGTTTTTTCAGGAAAACGGATAAACAACCCCAACACCCACGGGACGGGCTGTACGCTTTCTTCAGCCATCGCCTGCAATTTGGCGGCGGGAAAGAGCATCTGGCAGAGCGTTCAAAGCGCAAAGGAATACATCACCGCGTGTTTAAAAGCGGGGCTTGACCTGGGCAAAGGCTCAGGACCGCTCGACCACACGGCGGGGATGATAAATTCTGCAAAGTAATATGAGCAGGGCAGTCAAAAAGGGCGGCAGCAAAAACGCTGCCGCCCTTTTTGACTGTCAATCTGCAAGACTGCGCAGGACAGGAACGGCGGGCTAAGATACGTTCATCTTGCCGCCCGCCGGCTCGGTCGGGGTTGATACTTATCCCCCAAAACGGAAGCTGTCGCCGTAAGGGTTTTTTTCTAAACAAATGAGATATCACTTGAATAATCAACGCTATGGCGCACCCAATCGCTACTCCGGCTATCGCGATAAAACAAGATTCATCTACGCGGAATCTATTTGCTGTGAAAGACCAAACTCCAGCTATGGTCGCAAATATTACTGCAAATCCTAAATATAAGGAATAAATTGTTTTTTATTGGTCATATAAACAGGCTCTATACCTTTTAGAATATAGTCTGTTGTGACTTCAAAAAGTTCGCTCATAATAATAATTTTTTCTAAATCGGGTGTGCTTTGTTCACTTTCCCATTTTGAAACTACCTGTCTTGATAACCTCCCACTTTGTCAGCAAGTTCTTCTTTCGAAAGCCCTTTATTTTTTCTCAGATATCGTATTCTGTCCGCCATATTTATAATCAGCGCTCCTTTTTCATGTTGGTGAAATTATAGCAAAGCCTTTGGTTGCATAACCACCATTTAGGCATGGAACTTCGTCAACTGACAGTTGCAACTATGTTTTTCGTCAAATACCGCTTTGTCGCTTTGTTCCTGTGTTAAATATATCACGTTCACAGACCATTTTTTATCTATTTTCTCTTATTTTACGAAATAGCAGGACTGTTGTCTATCAAATTTTTGCGCTGCTTTACAGCAGATGAGCATTTTGCCCGCAGCTTTTTATGTTCCTGTATTTATACTTTAATTCACCCTGTTTATCGGCTTGGAATCCAAAAACGCCTGCAAATTGTCCGCCGCGATATCAATGCACCGCTGCCGCGTTTGAAGCGGCGCCCACGCAGTATGAGGCGTTATTACACAGTTTTTTGCGGTGAGCAGAGGGCTTCCCCTGTGCGGCGGTTCTTCTGACAATACATCCACGGCGGCGCACGCGAGCTTTCCTGCATTGAGCGCGTCGGCAACCGCTTTTTCATCCAGCGCCGCCCCGCGCGAGGTGTTTATAAGCATAGCGGACGGCTTAAACATCGAAAGCGCTTTGTCGTTAATTATATGCTCAGTCTGCGGCGTGAGCGGGCAATGCAGCGAAACAACATCGCTTTTTTTGCAAAGCGTCTCGAACGAAACAAGCTTTACACCGCAGAGTTCCTTGGGCGTTCGTGTGTGCGCCAGAACGTTCATCCCAAAAACCTGCGCGATTTCACAGACACGCGTACCAATACTGCCGAGTCCCAAAACGCCGAGCGTTTTTCCCGAAAGCTCGGATGTGTCGGCGGGGAAGTAACAGAAATTTTCGCACCGCTCCCACTCGCCGAGCTTTACCGAATCGCTCTGCGCGTGAATCTTCGAGAAATGGTAAAGGATAAACGCAAACACATGCTGCGCGACCGCCTCGGTCGAGTAAGCGGGAATGTTTGTAACGCAGATTCCCTTTTCGCGGGCGTACTCGGTGTCTATCACGTTGTATCCCGTGGCGAGTACGCCGATGTATCTTAAATCGGGGCAGCTGTCGATAACATGCTTGTCGATCATGACCTTGTTCGTGAATATTATCTGCGCCGAACCGATTCTTTTAACCGTTTTTTCCGCGGGCGTGCGGTTATAATAGGTTATGTCGCAAAGGCTTTTCAAGCGCGTTAAGTCAACGTCGCCCGCGGAAAACGCAAAACCGTCGAGCACGACCGCCTTCATCATTGCTTAGACTCCCCGGAATCGCCGGACTTTTGCCCGTCGCCGCCGTTTGTACCGTCAGGCAGCGAATCACCGAGCATGTTTTTCACATATCCTTTGCGGTTACCCTTGAACAAAAAGAATATGACCGCGATAAAAAACAAAAATTCAACGCCGCTCAAAATATAAGTGAACGTCTTACCCGCGGGGACGTAGCTGAGCAATGTTATCGGCGCCCAAATCGCGATAAGCAACTGGGCAATCCTTTTTGTTTTTATAAACTGCCATATAAAAAAAACGGCGATCAAAATAACGCATACAAGCTGAATGTAAAATTTTGCTTCCAAAATAAACTCTCCTTTTTTAATAAACGGTTATTGACGGCGGGCGCTTTCACCGCCTTCGGCGGCGTCCGCTTTTATAAACATTATAAGAAAGCTAACGGTCAAAAGTATGCTCGACGCCCAAATTGCCCGTTCGCCCGCAAGCCCGGTAAGCACCTTGCCCGCTCCCGCTCCGAGCGCAAACAGCAGTATGACCGCAAAATACTGAAAAGATTTAAAAAGCGCGGTTCTGTCTTTTTCGTGAAAATAGGAATAGAGCGCGTTTACAGCGCTTTTTAAGTTCCCTATGCACATTGTCGTAGCATATGCATTGCCCCGCAGCATACGAAACGACTGCACCTGCATGGCACACACAAACGATATTATAATGTTTGCCGCCACATTCAGGTTTTGGGGCATAAAGCCCACCGCAAACAACAGCAGAATCTCAAACAATACGATAAGCTGCCGCCAGTGCACGGCTTTAAGCGTTTTAAACCGTCCTGAGATAATATTTGAAATAAAAATTCCCAGCGAAAATGCAAGTATCGGAAGCAGATACCGCAGAGCACCCGCAAAATTTCCCGAGAATATATTCCCGCTCATAAGAACAACATTGCCCGTCTGACCGTTTGCAAAAACCTCGTCGCGGCAAAAATATGTGTATGCGTCCTGAAAGCCGCCGGAAAGAGTCAAAAACACGCTTGTAACAAACGCTTCAGACATCTGTCCGTGAGGCTTTGCACGCTTAAAATTATCCTTTATTCCCATATCCCTCCAACCTGACCGAATAAACAAACTCAATTGCCAATAGAATTATAAAATATTTTACCGCTTTTTTCAAGAGCAAAACTTTTTGGGCTGAATATCGCAAACACGGCGCGGAAAGCTAAAATTGAAACTCATCGCAATCCAACGGAAAGGACGAATCGCGTATGCATTTTGTGTGGGGATTTATCGGCGGATTTTTCGCAGGCAGTATATTCGGAGTCGCAATAATGTGCCTGCTTGCGATAAACAGGAAATAGCCATGCAGGGCAGAATTTTCCTGTTTACACAGGAAATTTTCGTTTGACTTTTTTGAAAAATTGTGTTAAATTATTATGGCTGTGTAGCGAAAAGCGTAAGTCCAAGTATGTTTGGTCTTTCGCTTTTTTTATTTTTTTGGAGGTAATTAAATGCAATCTGGAATAACTAGCAAAATGGCTGTCATGCCGATAAAACGGCTGATGCTTAATATGGGCATACCGATGATACTGTCAATGGTACTTCAGGCGGCTTACAATATCGTCGACTCGGCGTTTGTCGCGAATATGTCAAGCGGCGGCGAGCAGGCGCTCAACGCTTTAACGCTTGCCTTTCCCGTACAGCTTCTTATAGTCGCGGTCGGAATAGGAACCGGCGTCGGAGCGAACGCGCTCGCGTCAAAATGCCTGGGCGCGCGAGACATTGAAAGAGCAGGCAAAACAGCGGGAAACGCCGTGTTTTTAAGTGCAGTGATATACATTTTATTCCTGCTGTTCGGGCTGTTCGGATCGGGAATTTATATCCGCTCTCAAACCAACGACCCCGTTATTGCTCAGATGGGTATAGAATATCTCACTATATGCTGTGTAGTTTCATTCGGAATCATATTCTTTTCAACGTTTGAAAAGCTCTTGCAGGCAACGGGCAGAAGCATGTTCTCAACCATAGCTCAGATAGCGGGCGCGGTCGTAAATATCATATTCGACCCTATACTTATTTACGGTATGTTCGGGCTTCCAGAGTTCGGAGTCAAAGGCGCAGCATACGCCACGGTCTTTGGTCAGATAGTTTCTTTTGCAGTCGCGCTTATATTCCACCTGAAATTCAACAAAGAGCTTAAAATCAAAACCAAATACCTTCGTCCGGACGCGCAGACCATTAAGAACATCTACGCTATCGGTGTTCCCGCAATCATTTCACAGGCGCTTACTTCGGTCATGACCTACGGACTGAATATCATATTTGTAAAAATCAACACGAATGTTGTCACCGCATACGGACTTTTTTACAAAATCCAGCAGTTTATACTGTTCGCGGCGTTCGGACTGCGCGACGCAATAACTCCGATAGTTTCGTTCAGCCACGGCTTCAACTCAAAGCGGCGCGTCATACAGGGAATAAAATACGGCGTGCTTTACACAAGCGTTATTATGGTGGCAGGAACATTGGCGCTGGAAATATTTGCCCAGCCGTTTTCCGCAGTTTTCGGATTGAGCGGAGAAACGCGCGAACTGTGCGTATGGGCGATGAAAATAATTTCGATAAGCTTTTTGTTCGCAGGGCTAAACATTGCGCTTCAGGGAGTTTTTCAGGCGCTTAACAGCGGAATAGCTTCACTTGTAATATCGGTCTGCCGACAAATCCTGTTTGTTTTGCCGGTAGCATGGGCGTTTTCACTTGCGGCTGTTTCGGGAGCTGCTTCAACAGAGCTCGTATGGCTGACCTTCCCGATAGCCGAAGCTTTGACCGCGGCAATTGCCTGCGTTTTGATGCGTCGGGTATATAAAAAGCAGGTCACCGTATTGGGCGATCATATCCAAGAGCAGGAGGTTCAGAAACTGGAACCCCGGAAACTGGAACCCCGGGAACAGGTAATTCAGGAGCAGGAAGTAAAAGAGCTTTAATTCCAGCAGCTTAATGCCCCGGCATTTATATAAAAAAGGCTTCCTTTATAAAAGGAAGCCTTTTTTATATAAGAATCCAAAATGTCAGAGGTCAAAAAACAAATACCGTATTATAAAGTATTTTTTCCTGCCTTGCTGCCCTTGACAACCGATTTATATATCCTGACTATATCGTTGTATCCGTTTACTCCGCCAAATATTTTTTCTATTCCATTCACCGCCCGCTCGGTCTGCGCGTCGTACACACCTGTTAATTCCGGCGCGGCAAGATTTGAGTAAACGGCGGCCAGCGCCGCCAGCATAACCTGCATCAAAAACACCTGCGGCCCGGACGCACCCGGCGTCATATCAAAATTTCTGTTTGGCTGAAAATCCTCGTCATGCTCGAACAATTCTACCGTTTCGTCAAACACACTGCGACCCGCGTTCCATGTTTCAAAATCCACGTTTCCCGTTTGAGGAAGTCCGCTCATCTCCTGAAAAGACCGCACCGACTGCGTTGTTTCGGGTCCGAATATACCGTCGGGTATGACAAACTTGACCGATGGATTATATCTTGAGATAGTTTGCAGCCATCGCTGGAACTGAAGAACACTTTTATCCATATGATCAGCCCTCCGTTAAAACTCTGCCGGGGTACTGCCCCTCGTTGATTATACCCTGACTGATAAGATCTGAATATGCGCCTGCGATATCATACCATGTGCTTGCGCCTACAGTCCCCGTTTCTGGCAGTCCGAACTCGCGCTGAAAATCCAAAACCGCCTGCGTCGTCTGAGCGCCGAAGTCGCCGTCAACACTTATCTGCGTTATCGGATAATACTCCGCCAAGCGTGAAAGGTAAAACTGAAGTATCTCTACCGGCGTTCCGCTGTCACCATAGCTCAATACGCTTCCCGGATAAGGCGCGCCGCGCAGCTCGGGCACAACCTCGGGCAGACGATCCACAACGCCCGCGTAAACGTCGTTCATCGCGTTCCATGTTTCCCTGCCGACTATTCCGTCGACTGTCAATCCCTGATTTTGTTGAAACGCCCTGACAGCGTTCGCAGTCGCAGGACCGAAAATACCGTCCATCGCGACCGGCGGAATATACGAATTTACAAGTCCTATAGTGTTTAAATAATACTGTATAGCCCGCACGTAAACGCCGGACATACCCTCCTGATACACTTCAGAGAACTGCCGCGATACCTCCTGAAGGGTGAGTCCTTCGGAATCGAGCTCCGCAAGTCTTTTAACTCCGTTGTAAATCTGATTTATCTTGTACCATGTGCCTTTACCGACTATTCCGTCCGCCGTCAGGTTAAAAATACGCTGAAACGATTTTACGGCGTCCTCAGTCTCTTTGTTATATACGCTTGTAACCGGGCTTATCTTCGGTATGGCAGGATAATTCAGCCCTATTCGGTTGAGCCGGTTTTGAACAATACGGACGTCTTCACCATACGAGCCCCTGCGAAGCGGAACCCCCGGATAGCTTTCCGGCGCATTTTGCACCGGCGCGTTTTGGATGATGTCTATGTTGTTTCCGTAATATTTCTGCAAAATCTCATACGGAGTGTAGCCCCGTTGAGCGAGCGACACGGTACCCCACTGTGAGAGCCCGTCACAGGTTACTGTCGTTCCGTTGCAAAACTGTGTAAACAGCGGCTCAACGCTGCCCTGACGCACAACATAATTATTAAACAGCTCGTCGACTATTCTGTTGGTAGTCTCAAAAGTATCGCGGCCGTATGTAAACGCTTGATCGTAAGAGGTGGAATTTGTGATGTCAAAATCGTAGCCTCTGCTTCGGTACCATTCGGTATATATCCTGTTGAGTGCAAATGTTATCTGAGCGTATATATTCGCCCTAATCGCGTTTTCCGGCCATGTCGGATATATTTCACTCGCAGCGACGTTTTTAAGATAGTCCACAAACGGCACTGTAACATTTTGCGCGTTCTGGCTCGGCCTGCCGAGATGTACGGTTATCGTTTCGGGAATTGTTGGCAAAACAGGCATTAAAATCATTCCTTTCTCGGTGCGTAAAGTCTGAAAATTTTTATTTCCGCCTTTGCGCACTTAAAATGTTACAGATTATTGTCAGGGGTTTCTATTGTAATCGTCCTGTCACCGTTTATATCCGACTCCGGAAGCGGCACCATATTCGCCTCCAAAAGAGAGGTTTGACCGCTGAAAACCTGCGCGTTTAAATTTTCGAGCGAATAAAACCCCGGCGATACTATCCGCACATCGTATACGACATACTGGTTTGCCAGCCCAGGCTGTTCTGAATTTGCCTCGGGAGGGGCGGGGAGTACAAACGCCTGCGTATTTCCCGACATATCTGTGACGCCGTGCCATACAAGGCGATTATTTCCGCCGCTGACCTTCTGAGATATCATAACGTTTGCATTGGGAACAGGAGTCGTCTGACCGAGCGCGGTAACATGAACTATCAGTCGTCCCGATTCAGTGTTCGGATTAGCCTGCTCAGCCGGCGCTGTCTGCTGTGCCTCCGACTGTACGCCGCCCGGCTGAACGGTTCCCCGTTGCACCTTGCTGCGCTGACCATACTGCAAAATGTCCGACTGCCTCTGGGCGCGGGTATTTTGGCTGATAAAGCTCGGATTAATATTCTCAGGCATACCTATAGACTGCAAATTGCTGTTGCGGATGTTCTCATCTGTCATCTGACCGGGTTCGTTCACCTCATCTATAAAATAATCCTGCCGTGGATCTGTGAGAGGCTCAAACTGCGTTTGCTCTTCGGATGTCATTTGTTCTTCCGATTGCATCTGCATATTCGGCTGCGTTTGAGCGCCATACTGTGCCTGTGAGTCCGACTGCGTCTGCGTTCCCTGAATATTTGTGTCCCCCGCGGCGGCGCGCTGCATTGCATCGTACCGCAAAAGCTCTTCTTTATACTTCTGCATAATTGAATTAAAATCTTGCTCCATATAAATCACCTTTCTCAGTATTCGGGGCGGGCTTAACCCGGATAGGGAAAAAGCGGTTTTGCCTATCCGAGTTAAGCCATTCCTATAAACCACTATATGTAAACAAGTTCAAAAAATTGCGCGGCGGCTTGATAATTCGGCTTATTTATAATAAAATGGTACTGTAACAACGAATTTTATAGTCATTATATTATCTCTCTGCATTTGCAGCCGGCGCACGATGTTTATACGCGCCGCTTTTCCCCTGCGGCAAATACAATCCGAAAGGACATAAAATATGAAGCGTTTTTTTCTGAATAACAGGGACTACATCTTAAAGCGCGCCCTTCCCGCCGCCGCGGCAATACTGGTTCTGGCGGTCGTCATAATCGCCGTTAATCTGAACGCCCCGGCGGACACGAGCATCAACGACGGTTCCTCTGCCGAGCGCGGAATCGTCACCGAGGTGTTGGGCGGACAGGTCGCAAAAAACGAATACGGCGTTTACACCGGTTCTCAGACAGTCAGTGTTGAAATAACCTCCGGTGATAAAAAGGGGCAGATAATCGAAGCGAGCAACACCGCCGACCAGTACAGCGGCGTTATCTGCGAAGTCGGAACGCACGTTGTCGTTGCTATAAGCGAAACCGACGACACTACATACAGCTTCGTTTCGGGGTACGACCATTCGCTGACCTACATAGCGATATGCATACTGTTCGCCGTCATTATGGTAATAGTCGCCGGAGTGAAGGGGCTTAAGGCGCTGTTAGGACTCATAGTTACCGTCGCGACCCTCGTATGGCTGCTCGTTCCGCTTTTGTGCTATGGATTATCGCCGTACCTCACATCGATCGTGTGGGCTGTAATAACCACTATTGTAACAATCATCCTGATAAGCGGCATAAGCGTTAAAAGCGTGGCGGCAGTCGCGGCGACAACGATCGGCGTTACTGTTTCGGGCGTTATCGCCAGCGTCTTCGGTATGGCGGCGCACATCACCGGATACAACATGCTTTACGCCGAAGAGCTTGTGCTTTTAAACGGCGTTACCGTACAGGTCGGAGGGCTTTTGTTCGCCGGTATACTGATAGCGTCGCTTGGGGCGGTAATGGACGTGTGCATGTCGATAGCGTCCGCCGTAAACGAAATTTACGCGGCTAATCCCAACACGACGCGACGCGCGCTTTTCAAAGCGGGGATGACCGTCGGAAAAGACACCATGGGCACCATGGCAAATACGCTTATTCTGGCGTTTGCCGGAAGCTCGCTTACAATGATTGTCCTGCTTTACGCCTACAAGGCGAATATCAACTATTTTGTTTCAATGAACGACATCGCCATCGAAATCATTCAGGGCGTTGCGGGAAGTATAGGCATATGCTTATGTGTTCCCACTGTTTCGTTTATTTCGTCCAATCTGGCTTTTATCGGCAATAAAGACAAAAAAGCAAAGAAAGCAAAAGCCCGGTAAAATCATTTCAAATTCATGTTATAAAGCCCAAGGATCATAAAGTATTATGGTCCTTGGGCTTTTAATCTTTTAATAAACACTTCTAATAAACGAAGCCGAATTTTGCAAATCACCTTTTTCTTTACCTCTCATATAGTGATATTAACAGGAAAATATCTAAGGAGTGGTAAATTTGCAGAATATTTATCAGCTGCATCCTGTGATACAGGCGCTTATTGCCACCGCGTTTACATATGCGGTCACGGCAGCGGGAGCCGCAGTTGTTTTTTTCTTCAAAAAAGTGAATAAAATAGTCCTGAATCTTATGCTCGGTTTTGGCGCGGGCGTTATGATAGCCGCATCGTTTTGGTCGCTGCTTTCGCCCGCTATAGAATTGTGTGAAGAACTGGGCTATTCGAGCTTTATCTATCCGTCGCTCGGCTTTTTATGCGGCGGACTGTTCGTCGTAGCGGCAGGAAAAATGCTCGACAGATACTCCGACAAATTTTTTGACCACGCCGAAAACCGTGAAGGATTAAAGCGCAGTATTCTGCTTGTGACCGCTGTTACGCTGCACAATATTCCCGAAGGCATGGCGATAGGTGTGGCGTTTGGTACAGCGGCGATAAAAATTCCCGGCTGCTCGGTCATCGGCGCTTCATTGCTGTCTTTAGGAATCGGGCTTCAAAACTTTCCCGAAGGAGTTGCGGTTTCACTGCCGCTTCGCCGCGAGGGAGCGTCGCGCGAAAAGTCGTTTTTCTACGGTCAGCTTTCGGGCTTAGTCGAGCCGATAGCGGCTATCATAGGAGTAGCCGCAGCGCTCACTATACGCTCGATCCAACCGTTTTTGCTGGCGTTTTCCGCCGGAGCAATGATAGCTGTCGTAGCGGCAGAGCTGATACCTGAATCGGCAAGAGAACACAAAAATCTTTGCGCGATAGGCGTTATCGCCGGATTCATAGTTATGATGGTGCTTGACGTAGCGCTCGGATGACAGTCCGGCGAACCCATAAAACCATTATAATCCCTTAGTTTTAGAGCAGAACGGCAATTTAACGCGCGGCGGCTTTCTGCGCGCGAATTGCCCGCTGCAGGCGCTTAAACAGTGTATTTCCTTGTAGCTTTAACGCGGGCACAGATTTTGATTCAAACCGATTCGTAATGCGCGAATTGCCCGCCGCAGGGCTAAAACAGTGTATTTTCTCGCGGCTTTAACGCGGGCACAGATTTTGATTCAAACCGATTCGTAATGCGCGAATTGCC
>CAZHWR010000009.1:0-19955 GCA_964536085.1 uncultured Oscillospiraceae bacterium | reverse complement strand
CGCGGCTTTAACGCGGGCACAGATTTTGATTCAAACCGATTCGTAATGCGCGAATCGCCCGCCGCAGGCGCACAAAAAAGCGACCGCGAATAAATCGCGGTCGCTTTTTTTAATTATAGCCAAAAGGAGTTTAATTTGATTTGAAAATCAATTATTTCTTCAGCGTGGCTACACCTTTTTTGTTGGTCTTATAAGCCTTCTTGCCAACCTTGACGGACTTCTTGTTCTTGAGAACTACGCCCTTCTTGTTGACAACATATTTCTTCTTGCCGACCTTTACGAGCTTGTTCTTCGAGCCCTTGATTACAACGCCCTTCTTGTTGACAACATATTTCTTCTTGCCAACCTTAACGAGCTTGTTCTTCGTGCTCTTGATTATAACGCCCGACTTGTTTACAACGTAAGATTTCTTAGCTGTAACTTTAACGAGCTTGTTCTTCGTACTCTTGATTACAACGCCGTTGCCGTCAACAACATAAGACTTCTTAGACGTAACCTTGATAACCTGTTTTTTGCCGTTTTTCTGAACAATACCGTTTGCATCTACGATATAAGACTTGCCGGAAACTGTTACAACATGTGTCGTCTTGCCGGTTGCAACATAACCGCCGATTACAACGTAGGTTTTGCCGGATACTGTTACAACTGTGCTGCCGGTTACCTGTTTGCCGTCTTTAAACAGAATAGTCTTTCCGTCTTTAACAACTGTTCCGTTAGTCGGATTGGTTGTTGTGCCGTCGCCGTTACCTTCAGCTTTCTCGGTAATCGTAAGAGTATAGGTTACCTGAGTACCGTCCTCTGCGGTTACTGTGATAGACTTGCCGTCCGAAGAAGCTGTCCATGTAGCGTTGGCATCTGTTGTTACAACCTCAACCGTATGAGTATCAGCCTTTGCAACCTCGACAGTAATATCTGTTCCGCTTATGGTCGCGGCAACACCGTCAACCGTTACGGAAGCAATTGTTGCGTCGGAGGATTTCTCAGTTTCTTTCTCGGTAATCGTAAGAGTATAAGTTACCTGAGTACCGTTCTCTGCGGTTACTGTGATAGACTTGCCGTCCGAAGAAGCTGTCCATGTAGCGTTGGCGTCTGTTGTTACAACCTCAAGCGTATGCGTATCAGCCTTTGCAACCTCGACAGTGATGTTTTCTCCGTCAATCGTCGCGGCAACGCCGTCAACCGTTACGGAAGCAATTGTTGCGTCGGAGGAAGCTCTTGTTGAAGGCGTCCAAGCATCGTCGGCTACCTTCATCAGTCCGCCATTGTCTTCATTAAAGTCGGCTGTATTGGCTTTTTCAACACACCAGTCGTAATCGGTAACGTTTTTGAAGTCGTAATCGCTTGTTGCGATTGCAATTTTATCAACATTTCCGCCCAATCCGCTTTCAAAGAATACTCCGGGTTTAATCGTATCGTATCCCTCAGGGACAGTAACAACCGCTATTACAATAATATCATTTGAAAGTCCGTTTTCAATCATGCTTGCCTTGATGTATTCAGTGTAGCGGAAATCAACCCAGCATCTGTGTTCGCTGACTCCGTCGCCTGAAACTATCGGGCTGATTCTCATCTGCCAGTTGTCGTCGTGCGGAGCAACGTCGCTGAAGTAGTAAGCAATCTTGTAAACTCCGGGAGCGACATTTGTGAACGACTTGTCGTAGAACTGATCGCCGGTAGGAGTTGCAACATTGATATCCATTGTCTGAATAATTTCAGGCGAAGTCGGATATTCGGCTTTCTCGGTAATCGTGAGAGTATAGGTTACCTGAGTACCGTCCTCTGCGGTTACTGTTATGATAATATTTGTGCCGTTATCGGTAACATCAACCTTAGCAAGGTTACTGGTAGGTGTGGCGACAACAGTGTGACCGTCCGCCTTGTCAACCTTGACTGTAACGTCTGTTCCGCTTATAGTCGCGGCAACGCCGTCAACCGTTACGGAAGCAAGAGTTGCATCGGAGGATTTCTCTACCTCGGTTATTGTAAGTGTGTACTCTTTAACTGTTGTGCCGTCTTCGGCAGTAACTGTAATTTTGCCTGTTTCCGAATTGTATACGGCATTTGCGTTGGCGTCTGTTGTTACAACCTCAACAGTATGCGTATCAGCTTTTGCAACCTCGACAGTGATGTTATCTCCATCAATCGTCGCGGCAACGCCGTCAACCGTTACGGAAGCAATTGTTGCGTCGGATGAAATGCGTTTTACAGGTGTAGAAGGAGTATAGGATCCTTCCTCGGCAGCCTTGGTTGCGCCGCCGTTGAAGTATCTCGGAGATTCCTCAACAAGCAGTTCATAATCGGGGAACGCCTCGGTAACGTCGCAGTTCGCTGAGCAGATATAAAGTCCGTCAAGGGTTCCGCTGAAGCCTGAAGCTTTCCAGCCGCCTATTTCAAATCCGTCGAGATCCGAAGTAGTGGTAAGCGGGAAACTCAAGGCAATCTTATTACCTACCGCGTACGCGCTGAACATTTCTGATGAAACGCCGTTTTCATTTAATCTCCATTCTGTGTCGCCATTTTTCTGGAATACTTTCAGGAGCATATCGCAGTATTCAGCGTCTTCGGCAACGTCAAACAGATAAACTATCTTGTAAGTTCCTTCAGCAAGGAAAGTATAATCGTTCGGGCGGATGTCGTTCCAATATGCACCCCAGAAGTTACCGGCATTGCCCTTAGGCATTACAAAGTGACCGTTATCGTCTGTTGTGGTGGCTACGCCTCCGTCCCAAGTATGTTCGTTTGCAAAGCCTGAGGGATTAAACGACACGATTATTCCCTTTTCATCAGGCTGTAAATATTCGGCCAACGGGGTTATCGTGAGCGTATACTGGTCTTCGGTATCGTCAGACGACCAGACCGTGATAGTGGTGTAATCGTCAGATACGGCGTAATATGCGTAAGGATCCTCCATTGTAACCTCAACGTTGTACGAATCGGCTTTGGGAACAGAAACCGTTGCATTTTTGCCGTCGATCGTCGCGGTATAGCCGTCAACCTTGATTTCGGCAATAGTGTTGTTGGAGTTGTTTTCGCCTCTTGTGGAGGGCTTCCATGTTCCGTTCAATGCGCGAAGCAGACCGCCGCTATCCTCGTTAAAGGTGGAAAGGTTGGCAGTCTCTGACGCCCACTGGTAATCCGTAACTTTTGCCAAATCATAGTCGCCCGTGTAAAGCCTTATGCTGTCGATATTTGAACCGAGACCTGCATTATCGCCGGATTCAATATACGCTCCGGGATCAATCGAATCATAGCCCTCGGGAACAGTGATGACAGCAACGACCATGATCTTGTCGCCGAGATCATTCTCGGTAACGCTTGCGCCGACTTTGCTCACATATCTGAAATCAACCCAGCATCTGCGTTCAAATCCGTCGCAGCTTCTTACTTTCGGGCTGATCCTCATCTGCCAGTCGTCGCTCTTAACGTCTACGCCGCTTATTGTATAAGCAATCTTGTAAACGCCGGGAACAACGTTTGTAAATTTATAATTGTCGCCGTAATAGTAGTCGCCGGAGCCGGAGGGCCAAGTATCATTAAGCTCTTTTTCTCCAACTAAGCCCGACTCGGGATAGTTCGCCTCATATGTACCCTTAACGCTTACGCGGATTTCGGAAGCGTATCCGTTAAGACCGTCGTCAGCCCACTGTGAAACCGTGTACTGACCGAACTTGAGCGAGCCTGAAAGCATTGCGAAGTTCGTGGTTTCGTCAGCGTCTAAAACAAGTACATCATTAGCATAAATCTTTGTATGGCTTCTTGTGATTTCATAACGAACCTTAGTCCACTCGCCGGGAACAATAGAGTTGTTGGACGCGGCGTTATTAGCAGTCTTCAGCGCGTTTACATTAGTACTATTCTGCCTTGTACCCATAATCATATGAGCGTGGCCTTCGCTGGTAGTTCCAAGCGAAGCAATAATCCTATGTTCGTCGACCGCGTTAGCCTTGACAACGAACTCAACAATAGTTGTCTCAGACTTTTTGATTTCGTCCGTCATGCTTTCGGGGAATACAATAGCGGTGGTTTTTCCGCCTGTAAATTTACCGAGACCGTTTTGGGTTTCAACGCCTTGATTTTCAACGCCCTCGGGGAGGTCGTTTGCAAAGTTTACATATGAAAGAACCGTCGCGTCCTCATCAGCGGCGTCCAATGTAGGCTGATTGAATACGCTGACGCGGAACTGAGTCATCATACCGTCCAAACCGGAATCCTTCCAATTTTCATTGGTATATCGACCGCCTACGAGCATGTTTCCTTCAATTGCGCTGAGATCCTCAATCTCACTTGCATTGTTCGCAACCAGTTCATCGTTTGCATAAATTTGAACGCCGTTGCCGGAGAATACCCATTTAAGCTTTGTCCATGTTGCATACGGAAGCGCGTTATATGAGGATTCCGTGCTCGCCGTCTTAACTCTCCAGTCTTCTCTTAAGCCCGCCAGAGCGATTGCGCCCGAGGTAGTACCTAAAGAAGCAATATAGCCGTGACTGGGTGAAGAGTAGGATTTAACGACTGTTTCGATGATAAGCGTTTGCGATTCGTTTATTATTTCTGTAACTGCGTCAGGAAGCTTGATCATAGAGGTGTCATCACCGGAACCGCCTGCCATTACAGCAGCGCCTACGTCAGCGTTATAAGTGACGTTTTCTGTATCAAGCACTGCTTCCGATACGGTATCTTTGGAAGTCCCTTCAGAGAAATCCAAATCGGCTATAACTTCCGAACCCTCGGCAGCCGCGTCTAAGGTCGGGATGCCCTTATCAAACTCGCCGTCCGAATAAGGAGCGGTAGTAAATACAAATGCGTCTTCTATACGCGCGTCTGTAACCGTTCCCTCATCATTCTTTGTGTTTATGATGCATATCTCGCCGCCGTCGAGCTCAAGGAACGTGGCCTTGAACTGATACGAAACGCCCGCTTCGAGATAAATCGATTGTATATTGTCGTCATAAAGTATGCCCGCGCTTTCGTTGTCATACCATGTTGACTTAGCCCAGTATTCGGCGACCTTCTGACCTGCAATCTCGATTTCAAGGCCGTTGTCAACCTTTCCGAATCCGAACTTGTAGTTTCCGGTTTTAAGCGGGGTAATATATCCGGTATAGTCAATAACTATAGCGTCGTCGCCCGAACAGCCTGCCGCTGAAGCATAATTGCGGAACATAGAATTGCCGCCGAAAGTAACGCTGGGCAGAATCTGCGTTCCCACATACTCTACTTCTTGCATTACTTTATCGATGCTTGCGTCGTAATTTTGGTTGCCTGTGAGCGAGCCGGTGTTTCCTGTAGTACCTGCTCCTATGGCGGTGTTAAGCCTGCCGTAATCGCCGTTGAAGCCGACGATTCCGTATGCCTGAGCCGTGAGATCAAGAGTAAACTTAACAGGCAGGTTGGCGCTTGTTCCGTCAGAGCTTTGGGCTTCTATGCCGAACATCTGACCGCCGCCGAATTTAACATAGTATGCTTCAATCTTGTGTTCGCCTTCGGTGAGGTTTACGGTTTTGCCCATAACGTCCGCGCCGTCAGCCCAGCTGCGGTTGCCCCAGAACTCGAATACTTTTACGTCATCGACAAAAATTACCATACCGTTGTCGATCTTACCATGGAAAGTATAGTCATCCGTAGCAGAAACCTGCATTGTTCCCGTATAGTGAACAATCGTGTCGTTATAAGCGGCACTGAGTTCATTGCGGAAAGTATCCCAGTCGCCTATACGGAAATTGGCTAAATTTTCCTCACTGCCCAAAGGCTCTACCGCAGCCATAAGCGCGTCGATCGAAGAGTCGAACAGCGCGTTCTGCTCCGCGGGAGTACCGTCTGAATTGAGCTGACCGTCTGCATTGCTGTTATTATAGTTGTTTCCATATCCGGTCGCCTGCTCAACAATTGAACCCAAATACCAGCCGTCGTTTCCCTTGGCGCCTTTGGTCTGATAGTATGTAGCGTTCAGACCGGCCTGGCGGTTTACGATGAACTCGAAATAATCGAAGTTGCCCATGTACGAGCCGCCGCCGTCGGCAGTACCGCTCATAACGACTATAAGGTCGTGCGTTCCGGAAATATCCTTATCGATTGCGGCAGTTGCGTCGACCCAGTTCCAGCCGGAGGCTGTAAACAGCTCGTACGGTTTAACCGTCGCAGCAAGGTTATCGTCCGAAACAGAATCGAGATAGAATTTAACCTCGGTATCGGGACGAACCTTGTCCGTTCCGCCCTTGACATGAGCCGTAACGGCTTCGATTCCCTTGGCAAAGCTTACGTTTTTATATGTAAGCGTCAAACCGTTCTTGGTGTTGGCAACAGCTTTATAGCTCTCGCCGTCCTCGGTTTTCGGAGCTCCTTCCGAAACTTCCGAACGGTTCCAGTATGTGAAGTTTTCAGCTTCGATTTTTGAAGATGAAAGCTCGCCGTAATTGACGTTTGCAAGCGTTTCGTCATATACCGCGCCAACCTCGTCTGCGCTGAGAGCCTGGTCGTATATTCTGAAATCGCTCAGTGTGCCGTCGAACTGAGCGTCGCCTGAGTAGATATTAGTTTTCGGTGATCCGATATATGCGGAAAAGTCTGCGGCGTCATCAACTGATGTAAGATCATATAAAGTATCGCGGAAATCCGATACCTCTTTAATCAAATCGCCGTTTACATAAAGAGCAAGATAATTGCCGTTCTGAACAAATGTGATATTGGTCCATTTGTCTTTAAGCACTTTACCGTACTCTTCACTGTTCGTGCTCTCGAAATTTACTTCGCCGAGCGCATCCGTATTAGTGTCTTTTCTGTAATTAGAGCTCCAACGCGGATGTGTGGAAGAACCAAAATTGGTTACTACAACCAAACGGTGCGCTTCTCCGCGGCCGTAAGAAATAAGCGTTCTGTTGCCGCCGTCCTGATCGGCCTTAACCATCATGGACAACGTCATCGCAGTACTGCCGTTAACAGCATTTTTAACCGTTGTACCGGTTAATTCAACCGCTTGACGATCAGAACCGGCCAAATCAACACCGTTATCGGTAAGCGTTGCGCCGTTTATAAGCGCAGCGTCAGCGGCATCGGCTGTACCGATATTTTTAAGCGCCGAGTCGCCTGTTGTGAAGTCATAGTGTAGCGTCGGCTGCGCCACAGTATTGGCTTCATCCGCAAGAGCCGTCAGCGACAGGCTTGACAGCGCGCAAACCAGCGCCAGGGCTCCTGCGAGAATACGTTTTTTGATTCTCAAAAATAACAACTCCTTACTTTTATATTTGATTATCAGCGCACATCTCACTAAATAATCCTGATGTTATTTTCTCACATTTTTTTTTTAAATGCAATAGATTTATTGTAGGTTTGTGACAAATGTTTAATTTTTCCTTAATTTATTATGCAAGTTTGCCTTCCGCAATATAAACGTAAAAAAAATCTCACGTTAATCTTCCTTCTGTCTTAACTGTAAATTATATAACCTATTCGCCGATATCTCCGCCGCCTAAGAGGCCGGAACGTCGGAAAATAGGTTATATAATAACACCGCAGCTCATTTCACTTGAGCCGCGGTGTTCTGCATTAAATGCATTTATCTGACCTTTTTCTTTACTACATTGCTCCACGAGCCGTAGTTTGTTCGTCCGCCGATGCGCTTGTATGCGCGCACACGAATAAAATATTTGCCGCTCTTGAGCTTTTTGTTGATACGTTTTTTGGAAGCGTTCTTTACTTTAACGCTCTTTTTGCCCGCAAAGCTTTTCTTCTTTGCATACTGTATCTGATACCCGGTAACGTCCGAAAGCTTTTTCCATTTTACCGTAAGCCTGCTTTTTTTGACCGAAGCTTTTACCTTTTTGACCGTACCCACTATCGGCTTGATGTAAAAAGTAGCGGACACTGTGCCTTCGTAGTCGCCTATACCCGTTATCTTAACAACAGCGTTTCCGGGATTTATGTTTTTGGAATATGCGATAGTGTAATCCGAGCCGTTTTTAAGAGTGTAGCCCGAATCGGTCAGCGTTACAATGGGCGTGAACGCCTTTCCCGTGTACTTTCTGTCGCGGATGAGCGGTATATTCAAAAGCGCGATATTATACTTACAGGTAAATCCGTTGTCCTGAGCGTATTTGCTTCCCGCCGAATCTCTCGCCGTGAGAAAATAGACGTTTTCGTTTTTAACAGTCGCGCTGTTATAGCCCATGGATTTTTCGCCGATATCCGTAAGCGCGCGGTTGAGCGATATCTTTTTAAGAGCTGTGCAGCCCTGCAAAGCGTAATCGCCTATCGAGGTAAGCCCGTAGCCCGCCGTGAATGTCGTGAGCTTGGTGCAGCTTGCGAACGCATACTCTCCGATGCTTCTTGTGACAACGCCGAGCGTCACCGTTTCAAGCGCGGTTTTTTCAAACGCACGCATACCGATAGTCGCAACCGAGCTTGAAAACGTCACTGACTTTAAATTTGAGCAACCGGAAAACGCATAATCTCCGATATCGGTGCATATGCTGTTGAATTTGAAGCTCTCGACGCCCGTGTTGTTCTGCAGTGCGCGGTTGTCAATGCTCGCGAGGCGATACTGTGTTCCGCTGACCTCGACATATTCGGGCATGACGAGGTTTTTAACGCTGCCCGAAACCGATTGCAGCGCGGCTGAGCCGGGAAGAAGCCTGAAGCCCCATGTGACCCCGTTTATCTCGCAGGTTCTCTCTGCGGCGAACACGCTCATGCTGAGCGACGGAATCGTGCAGACGGCGATTGCAATCGCAGATATTATGCTGATGAGTTTTTTCATTTTTACTCTCCTTATTATAAATCATAAGTTTTATTTAATTTTATTAAAATCGCGGTAATAAGTCAAACAAAAAACCGAAAAACGGGCGGGTAATAGTTCACAAACTTATCGCCAATGGTTTGTGCGGTTTTACGGATAAGGCGTTTTATGAATACCGGGAATTGTCAAAGCGGTCTGAAACAATCGCGGTATATGCAATGTTTAAATCCGAAATTGCAATTGAAAAGCTCGCGGAGCAGCTATATAATAATTGTGAAAACCGATTCGGCGCTGCAACGCCCGCCGTAATTATATATTGCAAAACACGCTGAAAGGAACAGGTCACAATGGAAAAGGTCAAGATCGGAATCATCGGCATAGGCAACATGGGTACGACCCACGCAAAAAATATCGCAAACGGAGAATGCCCCGAGCTCGAGCTCGCCGCTGTCGCAGACATAAACAAAAGCCGCCGCGAATGGGCAAAAAAAGAGCTGCCCGAAACAGTCGAGGTATACTCCGACGGCTCGGAGCTTATAAAAAGCGCAGATATAGACGCGGTTTTGATCGCTGTGCCGCACTATTCCCATCCGACGCTTGCAATCGAGGCGTTCGGGCGCGGACTTCACGTTATGTGCGAAAAGCCCGCGGGGGTGTATACAAAGGCAGTGCGGCAGATGAACGCTGCCGCCGAAAAGTCCGGAAAGGTCTTCGGCATGATGTTCAACCAGCGGCTAAACTGCGTTTACAGAAAGCTCAAGGAGCTGGTCTCAGACGGCGGGTTCGGCGAGATTCGCCGCGTCAACTGGATCATCACCGACTGGTACAGAACGCAGAGCTATTACGATTCCGGCTCATGGCGCGCAACATGGGCGGGCGAGGGAGGCGGAGTGCTGTTGAATCAGTGTCCGCACAATCTAGATCTTTTGCAGTGGATATGCGGAATGCCGACGAAGGTCCGCGCAATGATGCACGAGGGCAAATGGCACGATATCGAGGTCGAGGACGACGTTACGGCGTATCTTGAATACGAAAACGGCGCGACCGGCGTGTTTGTCACGACCACAGGCGACGCGCCCGGAACAAACCGGCTTGAGATAACAATGGACGGCGCAAAGCTCGTCTGCTCAAACGACAAGCTGACACTGTATAAGCTGTCCGAAAGCCTTAAAACGCATATTGTTGACTGCAAGGAAGGCTTCCAAAAGCCCGGTTGGGAGGAGCAGGAGGTACCCACCGACGGTGACAATCCCAGCCACATAGGTATACTAAACCGTTTCGCAGCAGCGATTTTGCACGGCGCACCGCTCGCCGCGCGCGGCGAAGAGGGAATAAACGGCTTGACCCTTTCAAACGCCATGCATCTTTCGGCGTGGCTTGACAGGACGGTCGAGATACCGTTTGACGAAGATCTGTTCCTCAACGAGCTCAATAAACGCCGTGAAAACTCACGCCTTAAAACCACCGAAGCGGTCGTGTTTGACACGGAAGGCAGCTATTAGTATATCTGAATAAATAAAAAAGCTCCCTTTGACAGGACTGTCAAAGGGAGCTTTTTTATGTTTATTAAGCCAATTCCTCAGCAAGAGCGTCGATCTGCGCTTTGCTTTGTTCGTTCAGTGCGGACATGATTTTAACCGTGTTTTCGGCAAACGTCAGTTCCTTGCTGCCTTCAAGCATGCCCTTTATAACCTTTGCCGCGCTCGGAGCCCACGAGCCGTTTTCAATAATTGCGACCGTACGCTTTTGGAAACCGCGTTCTGTAAGATGTGTGATAAATTCATGCATGAACGGGAAAATTTCTCCGTTATATGTCGTAGTTGCAAGCACAAGCTTCGAGTATCTGAAAGCGTCCTCAACCGCCTCATACATATCGTCGCGCGCCAAATCGGTAACGGTAACTTCAGGACAGCCGTATTCTTTGAGCTTGTCCGCCAGCAGAAGTGCGGCCGCCTTTGTGTTGCCGTAAACCGACGTGTACGCAATAACGACGCCCTCGGTTTCAACCGAGTATGACGACCAAATATCATAAAGATTAATATAGTATCCGATGTTTTGGGTGAGAACAGGACCGTGAAGCGGGCAGATTGTTTTAATGTTGAGCGGAGACAGCTTTTTCAGAAGATTCTGCACCTGAGCGCCGAATTTTCCGACAATTCCGATGTAATACCGTCTGGCTTCGCACGCCCAGTCCTCGTCAACGTCCAGCGCGCCGAACTTTCCGAAAGCGTCCGCCGAGAACAAAACCTTGTCAAAGCTGTCGTAGGTCACCATTACTTCGGGCCAGTGAACCATGGGAGCTGAAATAAAGCTCAGCTTGTGTTTACCAAGGCTCAAAGTATCGCCCTCTTTTACAACCGTTTTGCTGTCGGAATAATCGGTTCCGAAAAACTGCGACATCATTTTGAACGCCTGCATCGTCGCAACGATCTTTGCATTAGGATACTTTTTTGTAAATATATCAATATTCGCAGAGTGGTCGGGCTCCATATGCTGAACGATGAGATAGTCGGGCTCCCTTTCGCCCAAAACCTCCCGCAGGTTTGCAAGCCACTGCTCGCCGAAGCGCGCGTCTACAGTATCGAACACGGCGATTTTATCATCGGTTATAACATATGAATTATAGGCCATCCCATTCGGCACTGAATACTGCCCCTCGAACAAATCAAGCTCGTGATCATTTACGCCTATATAGTGAATGTCGTTTGTAATCTTCATTATAAAAATCATCCTTTCCAGAGCTTTTCCGTTAAATTTTTATGGTATTTATTATATAAGCATTTGCCTTTAATTGCAACTATACGAGGTAATTTTTTGAAAATTTTAAGCTTAGGATTATTTTTGGTTGAAATAATTCCGGGTTTGATTTAATATAAGCTTGGGAGGCGCACTGTTATGATTGAAAAGGAACTGCTTTCACAGCTTGCCCAAATCACCGACGAGGAACAGGCGTTTTTGGACGGGCATAAAAATATCGACGAATCCATCTATTACGAGGACGGTAATTCCTCTGTTATCAACAGCCGCAAGCTTTTAAAAAGCGGAAGGCTTATAACGATACGCCCGCACACGCGGTTTGTTCACTTTCCGGAGCACCGCCACGACTATATTGAAATGGTATATATGTGCTCCGGCTCGACCACGCATATCGTCAACGGGCAGAAGGTAACGCTGTCTGAGGGAGAAACGCTGATCTTAAACCAGTACTCCCGCCAGGAGGTCATGGCGGCGGGCAGGGACGACATCGCGGTGAATTTCATAATACTCCCGCAGTTTTTTGACAACGCTCTTTTTCTGCTCGGCGAGGAAGAGACTCCCCTGCGCCGATTTATTATCGACTGTATATGCAACCGCGAGAGCGAAATCGGATATCTGCATTTTCGCGCAGGCGATATCCTGCCGATACAAAATCTTATCGAAAACCTTATCTGGACGATTTCCCACAACACGTTAAACCGCCGCAAGAGCAACGAATTTACCATGGGGCTTTTGCTTTTGCAGTTTATCAACCATTCCGACCGTCTTGTATACCATGACAGCGAAAAGAATGTTATCGTAAACGCGCTGCAATATATTGAAAACAACTACCGTGACGGAACTCTTGCGCTGCTCGCCGAAAGCATTCCGTGCGATCCGTGCTGGCTTTCCCGCGAGATAAAGCGCAAAACAGGCAAGACTTACAAGGAGCTTTTGCTGGAAAAGCGGCTGTCACAGGCGGTTTATCTGCTTACCAACACTCAAATCAAGGTATCGGAAATCGCCGCGGCGGTGGGCTACAACAACATCAGCTACTTTTACAGGATTTTTCAGGCGAGATACGATATGTCCCCAAAAGAATACAGGGCTGCAAATAAGGTTAGTTTTTCGGTCAAATAACGATATTTTAAAATCTCCGGCAAAATGATATCCTTAATATATATCAAATATATCAAATCGCCTTGGGAGGATTCTTATTGAGTTACTATCTGGCTATCGATATAGGCGCTTCGAGCGGCAGGCATATTTTGGGCAGTATTCAAAACGGCGCGCTCTCGCTTGAAGAAATTTACCGATTTGAAAATAAACTCATACGCGATAAAAGCGGCGCGCTCTGCTGGGACACAGAGTATCTTTATTCGCAGATACTAAACGGGCTTGCAAGGTGCGGCGAATCAAACCGCGTTCCGAAAACCATAGCGATCGACACTTGGGCTGTCGACTACGTTTTGCTCGACGGCGAAAAAAACGTTCTCGCACCCGTTTACTCCTACCGCGACGGCTCGACGGCGGAGGCGGTGAACGCGGTGGGCAAAATTCTACCGCAATGCGAGCTGTACAATAAAACAGGGATACAGTTCCAGCCGTTTAATACGATATACCAGCTTTACCGCGACAAGCTTTCGGAAAAGCTCGGTTCGGCGCGGCATTTTATGATGCTCCCCGAGTATTTTTCATATTTGCTCACAGGAGTCATGACAAACGAATACACGAATGCCACATCCACCGGGCTTGTAAACGCGCGGACTAAACAGTGGGACGGCGAAATTTTAAACGCGCTGGGTATCAGTGAATCTCTGTTTTTACCGCTTTCATATCCCGCAGAGCCGGTCGGCATGCTAACGGCGGACGTACAGAAAACAGTCGGGTTCAATTCAACGGTCGTTTTATGCCCCAGTCACGACACCGCGAGCGCCTTTGCCGTTTGCCCGAAAAAAGAGAATACGGCGTATATATCGTCCGGCACATGGAGCCTGATTGGCGTGCAGTCGAAAGAGCCGATAATATCCGATTGTTCGCGCAAAGCCAATTTTACCAATGAGGGCGCGGCGAACGGCGGCGTATGCTTTTTGAAAAACTGTATGGGAATGTGGCTGCTGCAGGGAATCAGGCGCGATTTGGGCAAAGACGCGGACTATAACGAAATGATGCGCATGGCGCAAAACGCGAAAAATCATTATTATATCGACGTCAACGCGCCTGAGCTTGTTTCTCCCGAAAGCATGTCGGAGGCAATTCGGGCTCTGCTTTGCATACCGAAGCTTTGTGCGGACGAGGTTGCCGCCACCGTTTACCATTCTCTTGCCAAGTCGTATGCGCAGGCCGTGCGCGAAATCGAGAGCATAACAGGACGGACAATCGATGAAATCCGCATCGCAGGCGGCGGAAGCCGCGATGAATTTCTTAACCGCCTGACCGCTGAATACACGGGTAAATCAGTAGTAACTGGTCCCGCAGAAGCAACCGCGGCGGGAAATATTTTGTCGCAGCTCAAATACGCGGGAATAATCAAAAATAATCACGACGCTGAAAGCATTATCGCAGGGTCGTTTGTATAAACCAGGAGCAAAAGCCATGAATGAATACGAATACGCAAAAAATGTATATTTAAAACACGGTATCGACACGGATGGAGTTATCGAAACACTGTCGCGGATTCCCGTGTCCGTTCACTGCTGGCAGGGGGACGACGTGCTGGGATTTGACGGCGCGGACAGTCTTTCCGGCGGCATACAGGCAACCGGCGACTACATCGGCAGGGCGAGAAATTTCGATGAGCTCAAGGCGGACATCGACAAGGCGTTTTCGCTTATCCCCGGGGCGAAAAAGCTAAATCTTCACGCAAGCTACGCCGTGTTTGAAAACGGTGAGCGCGCGGGCAGGGATAAGCTTCAGCCGCGCCACTTTGACGCATGGGTGAAATTTGCAAACGAGCGGAATATCGGCATAGACTTTAATCCCACGTTTTTTTCGCACGAAATGGTCAAGGACGATTTGACCCTGACTTCGCCCGACGAATCGGTGCGCCGTTACTGGGTCGAGCACGGAAAGTGCTGTTTAAAAATCGCGCAGTATTTTGCCGAGCAGACCAAAAAGCCGTGCGTTATGAACATATGGATACCCGACGGATATAAAAACCCTCCCGCCGACAGGCTCTCTCCGAGACGGCGTTTTGCACAGTCGCTCGACGAGATTTTGAGCGTCCCTTACGATAAATCCAAGGTTTACGTCACCGTCGAATCCAAGGTGTTCGGCATAGGGCTCGAATCGTTCACTGCGGGAAGCGCGGAATTTTGTTTGGGATATGCGCTCAGCCGTAATATCACGCCGCTTTTTGACAACGGGCATTACCACCCCACCGAGTCGGTGGCGGATAAAATATCCTCCGCCTTGCTTTACAGTGAAAATCTGGCGCTTCACATAACCCGCGCCGTGCGGTGGGACAGCGACCATGTTGTTTTATTCGACGACGAAACGAGGAATATTGCCGAGGAAATCGTCCGCTGCAAAGCGCTTGACCGGGTTTTTATCGCGACCGATTATTTCGACGCTTCGATAAACCGCATAGCCGCGTGGGTAACCGGGCTCCGAAGCGTGCAAAAGGCGCTGCTGTCTGCGCTATTGCAGCCGCATGAAAGGATGCGGAAATTGCAGGAAAGCGGCGACTTCACCGCGCTTATGGCGTTGCAGGAGGAGCTTAAAACAGCTCCTTTGGGTATAGTGTGGGAGGAATATTTAAAGCGTGAAAACGTAAACGCGGATTACATAGACGAAATCAGGGAATATGAACGCAAGGTATTGGTGAACAGAGGATGAAAAACATTTTTACCGCCCCTTTTGTTGACGAAATGAAAAAAACCGCCGCGAATATGTACCGCCTCGGGTGGGACGAACGAAACGGCGGCAATATAAGCTGTATGCTCGACGAAAGCGAAGTCGGGGAATATCTTGATTTAAAAAACGTTATCCGCACTATACCGACAGGCTTTAATGCAAAGCCGCTCGCGGGGAAAATCTTTATAGTCACGGGCAGCGGCAAGTATTTCAAAAACGTCGAGCCGGACCCCGAAAACAACCTCGGTATAATACGCATTTCGCCCGACGGCAGCTCCGTCGAGCTTTTGTGGGGCTATTCCGACGGCGGCCGCCCGACCTCCGAACTTCCCGCCCATCTGATGAGCCATATAGCGAGGCTTTCTAAAGACCGCGAAAACCGCGTTGTCATCCACTCACACCCCACGCACACCCTCGCGATGAACTATGTACATGAGCTCAGTGAAAAAGCGCTCACCCACACGCTGTGGCAGATGTGCACCGAGTGCATAGTCGTTTTCCCCGACGGTATCGGCGTTTTGCCGTGGATGCTGTGCGGCACGAACGAAATCGGCGAAGCAACGGCGGCAAAGATGAAGGAATACCGCCTTGTCGTCTGGGCGATGCACGGAATATACGGCGCGGGCAGAACGCTCGACGAGGCGTTCGGACTTATTGAAACAGTCGAAAAAGCGGCGCAGATCTATATGCTGACCGCGTGCCTTAACAGGATAAATACAATAACCGACAAGCAGCTTGTGACCCTCGCCGAAGCGTTCGGCTTGGATTACCGCAAAGATTTTTTGGATTTATAAATAAAAGCGTCCGGATTATATCGGGCGCTTTTATCGTCTTTGACTTTAAGCGGGCAAAGCGATATACTGTAAGTAACCCTATTAAATTGTGAAAGGAAATTCAGATTATGCAAATCAAAAGAAAAGCGGCTTTGCTACTGGCGGCTGTTTTGACCGCCTCATCTGTCTTTTCGGGACTTCCAGCCGCGGCGGCGGACAGCGCGGACGAATCGGCAGGATCCGACCCCCGCGGCAGCCTTATGGCGGGTGAATTTATATCCGTTTCGTCGGTAACGCCCAGCGGCGCAAGCGTCGTTGTCAACGACAACGGCATGAGCGGACTCGAATCCTATATCCACCTGCACGACACCAAAGCCGCAAACTCCTATAAAACCAAAATCGCGGGCAAAAAAGGCGCGTTTACTTTTGCGTTTTCCGAAATAGTCCCGCTCGGATATATGTATATATGGAACTACAACGCAAACGGCGCGCTTGACGACGGCATGAAGGACGTTAAGATACAATATTCTCTCGACAAGGAAAACTGGTTCGACCTCGGCGGCGGAGACTATACTCTTGCGCGCGCCTTGGAAAGCGAAAACGTCCGGTACGGCGGCAACAGCGCAAATAACCAAAACGACGGTTACCGAACCCCGATAAACTTCGGGGGCTTAAGCGTCAAATATGTCCGCATTATCCCGCAGTCAAACTACGGCGGCGACGGCTACGGGCTTTCTGAGGTTCGGTTTTTCCGCTTTAAGACACGACCTAAGTCAGGTTCGTTGATTTCAGCCTCCGGCCGCGCACCCAAAAGCACATCGGCTGTCAATCTTTCAAACAACTACGGTCTGAGCGACCTGACGTCGTATTCCGCCGTACACTCAAACGCACCCGAAACCATGTGGTATTCGGAACAATCGGCGGACGATTCGTTTGTCGTGCTTGATTTGGACGGCACCTATCCCATCCGCTCGCTTTATATCTGGAACTACAACGACCCGGATAACCTCAATAGCGGCGTCAAGCGGGTCAGGCTAGAATACACCACAAAAAATCCTTACAGCATTTCCGGCTCCACAATTAACTACGCGGGCGGCGAATGGACGACGCTCGGCGAATACGAAATTCCCATCGGCACAGGAACCGACGGCATGCCGTACAGCCTGTCCGTCGAATTTGAGGAAAAGCAAGCCCAATACATAAGGATAACTCCGCTTGAAAATTACGGCGGCGACGGCTTCGGGCTTTCCGCCGTGCGCGCGTTTGCGGGAAGCGGCTGGGCGGTCGAGCCGTCGCGGGATTGGTCGCAGCTTTTTTCAAACGAGGGAACATTTGACTACCAGACAAGCGGCGTCAACAAAAGCAGCGTCACCGGATGGCTCGCCGCAGACGGCATATATACCGTTAATATGAACGGCTCCGACCGCGCGGGCTCGTCCGACAGCGAAACCAAAACCACATTTTTGTTTTCAGATACATTAGTCGGAAACTTTTCCGGCTTCGGCGGCACGGCGGGTCAATACGGCAAAAATATGTATTATCAGGGACTCAAGAACAACACACTTGCAACCCTTATCGGCAACACGCCCGATCCGCGCAACATGCAGTTTTATCTTACGACATCCGACAGCTCGACCTCTATTCTGGGCGACGGCAACTGGGCGCAGGAACTTGTTAAAATCGGCGATCGGCTGTTTTGCTGGAGCTTTTCCCATATCGGGCTTTCCGCCGCGAATTTCATGTTTAACCGATTTGATTTAAGCGGCAAGACCCTGCCTGATTTTGCGACCAAGCCCAGTACTTCAAACGCGGATATTTTAACCGAATACAATGAAAACGGGACGGACTACCGCATAGAATTCAGCGGAGCCGTTATGGATAACACCGAATCGGGAGGCGCTACTCCCGATCCCGACGGATACATTTATCTTTACGGAATAAAAAGCTATCAGGCGTTTCTTTTGATGAAGTCGCCGGTTGTTGCGCGCGTTAAGCCGGAGGATTTTTCAGATGTGAGCGCATGGCGGTATTGGAACGGCTCCGAATGGGTGGACGACGTTACCCAATGCGCCGTTATTGACGGCGGCGACGGCATGGTGTCAAACGAATTCAGCGTATCCTATATGGAAAGCGGCGCGTTCGCGGGAAAATACGTGATGAACTTCACTAATTTCACAATAACCACCTCGCTTGCGCTTGCAACCGCCGACACTCCTTACGGAACCTTTAACAACTCCACCGACAAGCTTTATATCTACGATTGTCCTCAAACATACAAAATCCTAGAAAAAAACGGCGACAGCGGAATTTACACCTACAATTCCAAAGCGCATCCGCATCTTTCTAAAAACGGCGAGCTGCTTATATCGTATAATGTAAACTCCTATAACTTTGACGACCGCACTTCGTTTGAATATCTGCATCCGTATTTTGTGACGCTGTTCACTATAGACGAGAGCGCATCATCCGACAGCCCGCAGCGCGCGGTCACATCGGACGGTGAGGAGCTTGCGGCAGGCGCCGCGGTCACAGTGAGCGTTGCAAAGCAGGGCTCAAGCGCCGAAAACGCTGTGGATTCAGACGTTTCGACCGCTTGGGAAAGCGGCGTGGAGTTGACCTCCGACAGCTCGCATGCAGTCAAGGAGGAAACCGCTTTAACACTTGACTTCGGAACACCAAAAACCGTAAACAAGGTGGTTTTGCACTGGGGTTCGCAGGCAAAAAAATCCCCGGACGGATACAAAATAGAATATTCGTCCGACGGCGAAAACTGGTACGAAGCCGACGCGGCTTATCACTACGGCGCCTCCCGCGCAAACGGCAGTGTAAACTACTCCGCCGACACAGTGCGGTTTGACGCGGTCAGCGCAAGATATCTGCGGGTGAACGTGTTAAAAGCGTCCGGGCTTAATTCCCCGAGTATACGTGAAATCGAGGTTTACAACTCGCAGACCGTTTACGCACCGAGCGAAGCTATTTTCACACCGTCGCCGCTCAACGTCGGCGCTCATGGCGAAACCGATTCCGACTATTCTGCGCTTGAAAGCGCGCTTGCGAAAATTTCGAGCGCGTCGCCAGAAGAATCGAAATACACCGCCGAAAGCTGGAGCAAATTCATCGAGGCTTTAAACAGCGCAAACGCGCTCATGGCTTCTTCTGAGGAGGCACAGCAGAGCAAAATCGAAGCGGCGGTTTCGGCGCTTAATCTGGCGTATGCGGCGCTTGTCGTAAAGCCTTCGGCGAGCGCGGCTCCCAATAATACCCCGAATACTTCAAATACCGTAAGTACCCCGACGACTGCCGCCGCTATCAAAAACGGCTGGGTCAAAAAGGGAGGCAAGACGTATTATTACAAAAACGGCGTTCTGAAAAAGAACGCATGGGTAAAGGTAAACGGCAAAACCTATCGAACCAACGCGTCCGGCGCGAAGATAACGGGTACGAAATGGATAACCGTCAAAGGTAAAAAATACAGACTGGTAAAGAGCGTAAGGCAGAGCAATAAAATAATAAAAATAGGCAAAAAGCGGTACTATGTGGCTAAAACAGGCGTTTTAAAGAAAAATGTATGGATAAAATACAAGAAAAAATGGTACCGCGCAAACAAAAAAGGCGTGCTTTTGCAAAACACCGTTAAAAAAATCAAAGGCAAAAAATACCGCTTCAATAAAAAAGCCGTTTGCAAAAACAAAAAATAAATCAAACGCCGTGCATACGGCAGAAAATCAACAAATAAAAGGAAGTTGCTTTAAAGCAGCTTCCTTTTATTTGTTGTGTCACAGTAAAAATAAGCCCCTGCTATGCGGGGGAGGGAAGATTTTTAGATATAAGTATGAGCTGCTGTGCCGGAATAAAAGTGG
>CAZHWR010000008.1:0-53144 GCA_964536085.1 uncultured Oscillospiraceae bacterium | reverse complement strand
GCGCGGACGATTTACCGCGCGAAAGAAAAACTCGACACGGTTGAAAGCAATGCTTTCAACCGTTATTATCTTATCGTCTTATTTTTATGCTTTTTTCGGTCGATTTTAACAGGTACTTCTTTCGAGCCTATATCTTTGAAAATCGGCTCGTCTTCCTCATTTGCTTCCTCTTCCTGTTCGTCGATTGGAGTAACGCGGCTTTGCTTTTCATAAAACGGATCGACGATGTATTTTAAAATCTGCCGATAAGAATTAAAGCAGATGACTAATCCCAAAAATCCAAATCCGATAAGCGCCATGAAAATTAAATACATTATCGTCAAATACGGAAAGGTTAAATATGCCCCCAGCACGAACACAGCCACGATCAGGGAGGTTATTATATTTGTTTTTATAGCGGCGCACGAAAGCAAAAACGCATTTTTGATTATAAGCCGTAGCTTTAAATCAAGCGAAACTACCATAAGATAAATGTAATAATTCATCATAACGGCAATAAACGCACCTGAAAGGCAAACAGCAAGCGGAATGTAGAAAATCGTACTTTGGGAAACCGCACTGTAATAAAACGGTATTGCCGTGCCGAGCAGCAATATGACCAATGCGTCCAGCAAGCTCACCACAAACGAGCTTTTCCAGTTCTTTTTGAAAGCGTCAAAAAAATCATGTACTACAAATGTCGGCTCTCTGGTGGCAAAATTTCTCAAAACATAGACGAATCCTGCGGTCGCGGGGCCAATTGTAACAACCGGAATACACATAACAGTGTATAAAAGCGACAGCGATATCAGCTTTCCCAATTTTCTCCATACAATTTCCCAAAACAGAAAAAAACGTCTTTTTTCAGGAGCGTCTTTATCTACGCCCTTGCCCGGTTCTTCAAATCTGTTTACGCTGAAAAATCCCATTTAGTCCACCTTTCCTTTTAAAGCAAAGCCTACGTCCTTTATTTTTTCGGTAAACGCAGTTTTATCCTGCGAAAACCGTCCTTCTGCTTTTTTTAACAGCTTACTTATAACTCCGTTACCACATCGGTTCGTTTATACGAACAATCCTGCAAAAATGAATGTCAGCATACAATCGACAATTGCCGAAATCAGCACAACCGCTGACAATACCAAGCCCTTGACGGAATACAGCTTCAAAGTTTCGTGCGACAACTCGCCTGACAATTTCGGCAGGGCGCATCCCAAAAACAGATTAGACATCAAAAACGCCTCTCGCGCCGCGAGCACAATAGCCGTAAGCGCAATAACCGTGTGCGGTACCACAAGCACCGCGCAGTACACAACGCCCTTAAAAAGCTGGGTTTTATAGATATATCCCATCGTGATCCCGACCCCCAGACCATAAAACACGGGAGCAAACAACTCAAAAGGCTGTGCTATCGCTGAAAATCCGAGCGCGAACATCACCGCGAGTATAAGAAGATTGGAGCCAAACGAGCTTAAAAACGTTGTTAAAAGCGACTGCTCTGCTCTTTTGCAGACAAAGCCTCCCGTTATCCCGGAAAGCTTCTCAACGATATCCTCAGTTGCCGAAGCGGCGATAATACCGCCGTACAGCACGCCCGCCAAAAAAAGCAGAAAAAGAATTACCAAAAGCTTGTCTTTAAACGGCTTTTTGCGCCTCGGCGCAATATTGTCCTTTAGCATAATTATTCCCCCAAACATTCCGTTACTCAATATTATGCGGACAAGTTTAGGGATATGCTTTGTCTTTTTTAACCTACTTGGAAAGCTCGTACGCTCTGTTGACGCACCTCTCACAGGCGTCCGCCACGATTTTATCAAGGTTTCCGTCGTAAAAAGCATCGAGACCCGCCAGCGTCGTTCCTCCGGGCGAGCTAACCATTTTTATAAGCTCGTCGATTGAATATCCCGAATCAGTTATCATTTTTGCGCTTCCTTCAAGCGTTTTGCAAAAAAGCTCAAGCGCAGTTCTTTCATCTATGCTTTCGCGTTTTGCATAGTCGATAAAATACTTCGCAAAAAGATATATAAACGCGGGCGAGCTGCCGTTTACGGCTATAATCTCTTTCATCTTGTCTTCCGAAACGTCGCACACCGTTCCGCTCGAAGCGAAAATATTCTTCACAAAGCCGTATTCATCATCGCTCACAGGCTTTACTTTTGCCATGGCAATCGCACCGCACCCAAGCAAAAGCGGCGTATTCGGCATAACGGGAATCACCTTTGCGTCAAACCCGAACGACTTTTTAACGTATTCGGACGACAACCCTGCGATAATAGAAATAAACACGGCATTTTCGTTGACGCCGCCTTTTATTTCGTTCATAACATTCTCGATATTCTGAGGCTTTACCGCTAAAAAAACATAGTCCGACTTTTGAGAAAGCTCGGAAGCCGAAGCGCAGGCAGCACCGTTTGACATTTCGCAAAACTCCTTCGCCTTCTGCGCGTTGACGTCAAACGCCAAAATCGCTATCTGATTTTTCATATCGCCCGAAACTATTCCTTTGGCTATCGCAGTCGCCATGTTGCCCGTTCCGATAAATCCGACTTTTTTCATATACAAACATCCCTTTTTGATTTTTGCAGTCCTACAGCCTGAAAGCTTTAGCTTCCAAGCTTTGCTTTAATCATAATAGCACATTCCAGACGCTTTTTTTCAAGCTCGCATGAAATTTCATACGGCTTTAACAAATCGCCCGAATACTGAACATTATTTGCGTTGCATCCGCCGCTGCAATAGAATTTCGCCCAGCATTCCCTACAGCCGTGCTTTCCGTAAACGTTGGCGCGGGCAAAGCTGTCTTTCATTTCAAGATTAAGGCTTTGATCGTAAACGCTGCCCATCTTCCATTCTTCCATTCCCACAAACTGATGGCAGGGATATATGTCGCCGTCGGGAGTTACGGCGACGTATTCGTTTCCGCAGCCGCATCCTCTCAGACGTTTTATGGCGCAGGGGCCCTGATCCAAATCAAGCATAAAATGGAAAAAATTAAAGCTGTTACCGTTTTCCTTTTGCTTCAAAATTTCCTTTGAAAGCGTATCGTACTCGCTGAATACCTGCGGCAAATCCGACTTTGAAAGCGCGTAATCGCTTCCATCCTCACCCACAACGGGTTCGACTGAAATTTGGTCGAAGCCGAGCTCGTTCAAATGCATAACGTCGTTTGTGAAATCCAGATTATATTTTGTAAAAGTGCCGCGCACGTAATAGTTTTCATGGCCGCGCTTGTCCACAAGGCGCTTGTATTTGTCGACAATAATGTCATAGCTTCCGCTTCCGTCAACACACTTTCGAAGCTTGTCGTTGATTTCTTTTCTGCCGTCTATCGAAAGAACAACGTTAGACATTTCCTTGTTGATAAAATCGATTTTATCGTCGTTTAAAAGCAGTCCGTTAGTGGTTACGGTAAAACGGAAATTTTTTCCGTTTTGCTTTTCCACCGAGCGGGCATATTTTACTATCTGCTTGATTACGTCAAAATTCATAAGCGGCTCGCCGCCGAAAAAGTCAAGTTCTAAATTCCTTCTGCCTTTTGATTTTTCAATCAAAAAGTCTATCGCCGACTTACCAGTTTCAAAATCCATCAGCTTTCTTCCCTTGCCGAAGTCGCCTGTAGAAGCAAAGCAGTATTTACAGCGCAGATTGCAGTCGTGCGCGATGTGCAGGCACATCGCCTTTATCGGGCTTTTAACCATCATATCTGCAAACTGCTCGTAATCATCGTCTGAAAAAAGGCAGCCGTCGCAGTAAAGCTCGTATATTTCGGCGTAAGCCTCGGATATCTGAGAACGCTCGTATTCCGGCAGCTTTAAATAAACCTCTTCGGGGCATTCCCCGGAAAGCTTATATCCGCCGGACACAAGACCGTCAATCACTTTGATAATGTCGTATGTAATATCGTCCACCACGTGAACGCCGCCGCTGTGAACATCCAGCACAATGCTGCATCCGTTGAGTTTATATTGATGAATCATAATGTTTTGTACTAATCCTCGCTTATATTAAACATACAAAATGCCGCCTTTTAAAGGCAGCATTTGATTGACCGTTTTATTACTTTTCGCATTTTTGATTAGCAACGGTGCAGGAGGTTTTGCATGCGCTCTGGCAGCTTGCCTGACACTCGCCGCAGCCGCCTTTAGCGGCAGATTTCTTCAGGTTTTTAGTATTCAGTGATTTAATGTGTTTCATTTTAACTGCTCCTTTTAAAATCGTTAATTACATTGTATCAGAAACAATCAAAAATATCAAGCGCTCATCTTCTGCGTTTCGTATTTACCCCGACAACTCCACCGATAGCGGACGCAGCAATGCTCGCGGCAAATTTTGTCAGCGCAAGCCCGCCGATAGAATCCTTGAGCACAGCCAATCCCGCCAAAAGAATTATCAGGGAAATCACCGCGCCGCAGATAAGCCCGGTTAAAAGACCGCGCTGTTTTGAAATCTTTGATGCGCAAAATCCCGCGACGAAGCTCCCCGCGCAAACGCTGACAATAGCCATGATCGGTACTATTGTCTGCGGGATATTGCTGTGCTTCATCACCGCGGAAAAAGCGAACAGAAAAGCAAATATCGTTACCGCGCCGAAAACAAGACCGAACGCAACGGGCTTAACAAGACCCGCCACAAACGACTTTTCATTTACAGATGATGATTTCAAAACAACCGCCCCTTATTCATCGTTATGATACAAGGTATTCGAGTTTTTTTGAAAATATGATTACTTTTGTTCAGTGTTTTCGTGAATAGTTTCATTGCTTTGAATAGCCCAGCGCTTAATGCGGATCTTGCTTCTGTCGCTTCCTGTTTCGATAACAATGTTATCGTCCTTAACGCTGATAACTATACCGATAATTCCGCTGGAGGTGACTATCTCGTCGCCTATCTGTACTGCATTTCGCATCTCCTGCATTTTCTTTTCTCTTTTGCTCTGAGGTCTGATGAGCAGAAAATAGAACACAACAAGTATCAAAACTATAGGCAGTATTGAAATAAGCGTGCTCGTCCATCCTCCGGTGCTTGCGGCAGTGTCGGTAGAAGAAGAAGCCGCCGTGTCTAAAAAAGAATACAACATAACATAAATTCCTTTCCTGATAAAATAACATTATTATTATACATAATCAGGCAATCAGTTTCAAGCATATTAACAAATATTGACATTCTGTTCACATTAATCCAATACATATGCTTTTAATACTGCAAAAATTTCTCTTGCCCACTGAGCCGGCAACAGATACCGCTCGGTGGAGCAGGGATAAGCGGACGCTGTGATTCCCGCGAGCTTTGCGTAAAACACACATCGATAAGAATGGTAAAAATCCGTCGTCACCGCCACGTTTCCCTCCAGCGAATACCGCTTTATAAGCTCGGCGGAATAAGCAAAATTCTGCTTTGTATTTTCCGACTTTTCCTCTGTAAATAGCCTTTCGGAGACTATTCCCTGCTTCTCGAGATACTTTTTCATAACATACGCTTCAGTGTACTGCTCGTCCGCACCCTGACCGCCCGAAACAATGCAGACAGCGTTTTCGTTTTTTTCAAGCAGCTCGACCGCTTTGTCAAGCCTGGAGCCGAGCATAACGCTCGGCGTATCGCCGTGAATTTTAGCCCCGGGAACAATAACCACAGATATATTATTTCCGTTTGTCTTTGTAAATCCAAAGCACATAATCAGCGAAATCACCGTGATAACCGCCATAAACAGCGACGCACCTATTAAAATCATATCGTCTGTCACCCTCAAAATCTTGTTTTCACGCCAAGGCAGCAGCCTGCACACTGCAAGCGCTATTCCAAGGAGCAAAAAAATCATCATCGGTATTATCATGCCGATATTTCGTATGCCGTATACAAACGGTATCGACGTCAGCACAAAACATATGCCGCAAAGAATTATCAGCGTTATTCCCAAAATATTTTTTGTCCTTTTAAATTTCATACCGTTTTACGATCCTTTTATTTACAATTTCTCCGGACGCAGATTTACCATCCCCGCGCTTAAAAATCCTGTTCCGACGACGCGCCGCCCGATTTTTCAGCTTGATCTATGAGCGTCTCGTAATTTTTATACGCAACAGAAGCATAACCGGTATCGCCGCCGCTTTGCTGTGAAGAAAAGCCGCCGTCATCGCTGTGAGCATCCGCAGCGTTTAGAAGCGCTGTAACATCAAACCCGCCGCTGTCAGCCGCGTTTGTCCAACTTGAATAAAGCTTACTCGCTTTTTTACTTTTAAGACCGGCAATATCCGCGATTATGAAATCTGCATATCCGTTCTTCACGATGCCCGCAGAGTCTATATAGCCGTCGGGATACTGCGAATCACCGCCCCAATAAGAATCGGCGATAAGTCCCGCCGCTTTAGTTTTACACACGCTTAAAAGCTCTGAAAGCTTTCGGGTAAAAAACTCGGTGAAATATTCATCGACGCTTTCAGACCCGCTCTCCTTGTGAAACATGTAATACGCCCAAGGCGTTTTTTCAGCATAATAATCGGTCAGCACAAATCCCGCCGCCGACGAATAATAGCCGATAAAATCCTCAAACGCCTTTGTTTTATATTTCCACATTTCTTCAAAGCCGAGATCCTCCGGAATAACAGGCGAATTCACATAATATACAGGAAACACGTTTATCCCGTATTCTCCGGCGGTTTCAAGCATCTCCGAGAGTACGTCCACCCCGCAGTAGCCGACGTAATCGGATTTATAGATAAAGTCATTTTTGCTTTCACGGTATGTGTCAAGCACAACGCTGTCAAATCCGAGCTTAACGGCACTTTGCACGATTGAAGCGCACCGCAGTCTCACCTGGGTTTGGTCGGGATTGTCGGCGCAAATATCCGATGGCAAAACATAAAATGCGTTTTGTATGTACGAACCGCGATCTGAATTTTCAGCGTCTGAACCTTCCGTACTCCCACTCTGTGAAGACGTATATTCGGTTCTAGCCGCAAGATTTCCGTCTCTGTTCCCATAATACCCCAAAACGGCGTATCCTACCGCCGCAGCGGCGCACAAAACCAACAGTATAAATATTACCGTATTGAATTTTGACCTTCGCAAAACAATCCTCCGTTGGCTGCAACCTCAACTAACCGTCCGAAGCGAGAAGCTTTTTTATGTTTTCAAGCTCCGTCTTAGCCTCGTCATTTTCAAAAATACTCTTGTAGCTGTAAAGTGAAAAGCCGCTGTAGTTTTTATTACCCGTTAAATACCCTATCTGCCGTGAAATAACATCGCTGCTTTTCGCCCATTCATTTTTTCCCGACCCTGCGTATGCGTCGATAGCCATATTGATTTTATGGCAAGCAAGCCCGGCCGCCAGTATGATATCCTTGTTCGTCACATATTTCGCCCAATCGCGGCAGACCTTTCTAAAGGGAGACGAACTGTTCTGAAAGCCGTAATAGATCTGCGGCATAATGTAATCTGTATATCCGCTTTGCGAACACCACGTTTTAACGTCGGCATACTGAGTGCTATAATCATTCTGAATATTTCCCTGCGGACTTATCCCGAATTTCACGTTTTCCCTGCTGTGCGCCGCGGAATACATCCGCTTTACCATATCGCTGCAATTGTCAAGCCTGAACTGCGAAAGCGTGCGGTTATTTGCATATTTTTTATATGCTTTTGAATCGAAGCTTTTTGCCGTTGTCGGATAAAAGTAATCGTCGATATGGACAGCGTCGACATTATAGTTAGTCACCAGCTCCTTAACGCCGTCTGCAATCAGCTTTTTAACGCTGCTGTAAGCCGGATTGAAATAGTATCTGTCCTTGACCTTTTTCGCTTTATTTTTAGAGCTGTACAGCTTTTTTGCCGTATATTTATCATCTATGAGCTTCAGCTGGCTTTCGGTCGCGCCGCGAAGCGGATTCACCCATGCATGAAAGGACATTTTACTTTCGTGAGCCGCCTTCAGCATAATTTCAAGCGGGTCAAATTCAGTTGTTTTCATGTCTTGAGTCCATATGCCCGACGGCGGAAAAATCTCCGAATAATAAAGCGCGTCTGCAAACGGACGCACCTGCACAATAACCGTATTGAGCCCCAAATCCGCGGCATTTTTTATTATGGCGGCAAACGACTTTTTAAACTGCGCTTCGGTTTTTTCCTTTAATATAGGCTCAAGCTCAAGATATGAAACCCAGACCGCCTTGATGTCACTGTAAAAATATCCAACGGAAGAGTCACTGCTTTTATTCGATTCGCCGCTTGCGGTGATTTCAGTATTTGTTGCTTTGGCTTCGGCGCTTGACTCCGACGAAGCGACATAGGAGCTTTCGTGACCTTTATCGCTTTCTGAATCTTCCCATTCAACAGGTGAAACAGAACATCCGCACAGCAAAACCGCGGCTGCCACGGCGGCAAAAGCGCGAAGCTTTATCATAATAATATATCTTCCTTTCAGCCGCATGTCATACGGCATGCGGTTTGCCATAAATTTTCGCCTTGTAGCTTCTGTCAAAAGCAGACGCAAAAGTTCTGCTTTTATGCTTCATTTTTCCTTCTTTTACAAATACCGCGGCTTTTGCCGCGGTAATCCAAGACGATATATTATTATGCGTGTTCATATTACATTATGTAACCGTTGATTTTGAAGTTGAAAAGCCGCAGATATATTAACCTCCACCGCCGTAAAAAACCGATGACACTATTCGGTCTGATCACTGTTTTGATTTATCAGCTTCATCATTTCATTTATCATGTAATCGTTTTTTGTTTTCTTATTATCACTGTCCGTGTCATTAGTTATATTTCCATTATCATCAGAATACCGCATCTGCCTGACGTTTTCCCCTACAATGTCAGAGCTGTCATGCAGCGGCGTTGTTTCATTCTCCGATTTTGAAACGTCAGACTTGGCGGCGGCGTCTTTGTCAGGCTGTTCCTTTGAGATATCCTCGGAATCCGTTAAATCGGATTTGTCATTACTTGCCGCTTTTTCCGAATCTGCCTGCGAAGGCTTCTCCTGAGCCTGTGCAGGCGCAGAATGTGTATTTTCCGAAAGATTTTCCTCAGCCGCAGCAGCGACCTCTTTCAACCAATCGTACTTCAAAAGCTCGGTGTGAGAATGAGGATTGATATACGGCTTTCGTTCCTTTTTAGACGCAGACGGATTCTGTTCAAACGTGTTTAGCGGTGCGTTTTCAAACCTCACGCCTTCCTCATAATCGCTCTGCTCGGCGGCAATCTTATGGCGCTTAATCAAAACAATAACAGCGATTACGACAACACCGACGAGCAGAATCAGAGGAGGCAGAATCAAAAACAAAAATCTTGCCCCGAAGGATTGATTGGAAGCGACGATACCTCCCAAAAACTCGGAGTAATTGTCCGCCTGTCCTAAAACATACAGCTTAGGCACCTGAACCGACTCTCCGCTTTTATCGACAAGATAGGTGACATAATCCGCATCGTTGGAATAATCGGTGACCACGCCTATATAAAGCTCATCCTGAGAATTTTTACACACGACAACGTCGTTTACCTTATACGCCGAATCAGACGCATAAAATCTTAAAAGCGAGTTTTCAGGAATGCCGAACGATTCATCCGGCTGCGCTAACAGCATATAATTCGTTCCCATAAACTCTGAATAACCGTCAGTCTCGATATCCGAGCATATTATATAGAGCATCGCGGACGATGCGACCGCAAAAAGTGTCAAAACGGAATATATTACAAACAGAACTTTTTTAAATACTTTCATTACAGCCACCATTCTTCTTACTTTGAAATCCACGCTGAATTGTAATCTTTTTACACCGCATACGGTGCGAAACTCAATTAATATAATTATGCGACAATACGCGAATTTTGTCAATACATACATATTTGCAAAACAAAAGCACCGTATAAGTAAAATACGATGCTGCTTATAACGCCTATTTTCTTGAACCGCGCCTTGAGTATGAACCCCGTTTTCCGTCCAGTGAACGCTTAAGATCAGACATTTTTTCATCACTCGACTGCTTAAACCTGTTCATCATCTCTTCAAAAGACATGGCATCCTCGGTTTTTGGCTGCCTTTGCGAATATCCTTTATAAGTATTTGTATTCTGACCGTTCTTCGGCGCAGACCTGCTTTTTTCAGACTCAGACTTTGGAAGCGCTTTTTTTATAGAAAGGCTGACCTTGCCGTCCTCTCCGACGCTGATAACCTTGACCTTTACTTCCTGTCCTTCTTTTAAATACTCGTTTATATCCTTGACAAAGCTCTGAGCAACCTCAGATATATGAACCATGCCTGACTTGCCGTTACCAAGATCAACAAATGCTCCGAACTTTGTGATTCCGGTTACCCTGCCGTTTAAAATGCTTCCTGTTTCAAGCTCCATACAAAAACTAAAATCCTCCGATTTTCTGCGGATTAATTGCCCGCAATGTCCACAAAAACGCGCTCGTCCGGTTCAACATAACCGGCATCACGTGCGGCGCTTTCAGCGTACTCCTCATAGTTTTTATTCTCAAGTAGATAGTCATATTCATCGCTCTTTGCTTCTTCTTCGGCATACTCTGACTGAAGCTGAGCAATATTGTTTTTCTTTTCAGAAATACTCGAATACGCAATAGACAGTGAAATAACCGCATACACCAAAAAGACCGCTACAGCTAAAAACAAAACGATGTTTTTAATTTTTAGCTTTCTTTGCTTTTTTGCCTTTCGAGCCATTTTTACACCTTCCGCGCAGTTTAATTCCAAGTATATGATGATTATAACCTATTTGTTCGTTATTTTGCAAGTCTTTTTTGCGATTTTTATCACTTTTTTTGTGCTTAAAATATATTTTCGAAGCAAATGCGCGCAAAGCGGCTATTTTTTTGCCTGCAAAACCTCCGATAACCGAAAAAATCTTTTTTAAAATCCGTTTTATAAGCTTGATAAATCCACCCAACAGTTTTATTATCAAAGCTCCGAGCGTCACATGGCACAAAATAAAGCCCAAAATTTCGCCCAGGATAACATAGAATCTAATCATTCCCTCGGTAAAGCTCAATATAAATACAAAGGTCGCGGCGAAAACTATTATAAAAAAAACAATATCCTCCGCTATTATGACCGCCCTGCCCATTGCAGCGGTTATTCTTATAAGGCGGAAAACATCATACAGTATTGACAAAACAGCCCCGAGCACACATGCATACAGGAATACGAGCGTTTGATTCGCAACATAAAGATCCATATATCTGCCTATTTAAACAGCTTGGACAGCAGGCTTTTGCTCTTTGGAGTATCGTCAGTATAAGACATGCTGTATATCCTGCCCTCCATTACCACGTCGCCTGATTCAACATTCAGCTTATTTATATGAAGATTGTCGCCTTTAACTGTAAGCTCACCCATATTAGTGTACATTACAATCGTCTGTTCGTCAAAGCTGTCCACATCTGAAACGCCTGAAACTGAAAGCGAGCTTCTGTCCTGCATTATGAGATTGTGGGGCGCTACATTCTTATTTGTTGCTTCCGTCATTTAAAAAACTCCTTCATTATCATTTTGTATATGATTATTCAAAAGGAGCCGCATTTATTCTTACTGTAGACTTAACCCAAATAAGGAGAAAACGGTTTTGCCAAGCAAAATTTCCCTTATACTTTGCCAAAAATCTTGAAATACGTCAGTATTCCTGCGATTTTTGACTTTGGCTAAGAAAAATTTATGCCGAGCAAAACTGCCCTGCACCTGAAAGCGGGAAATGGCCGTTTTTATTTAGGTTAAGTCTATCACTTTGTACATTCCTCCGGCGGAATCCTTAGTTGCATACTCGCTCACCTGCAAAACCTCGATCTTTAGAGGATTTGTTCCCATATTGATTTCTATAATGTCGCCTGCTTTAACGCTGTACGACGCTCTCGCCGGCTTCTGATTGACCGATATCTTGCCCGCGTCGCACGCCTCGTTTGCTATCGTCCTTCTTTTTATAAGTCTTGTAACCTTTAAATATTTGTCTAAACGCATAAGTGCCTCCGTATATTTACAATCAAGGTCACCTGCCTAGCCGGTGACCTTGTTCTGCCCCTATAAGGGGCTGTTACCTGCTTGCGCCCGGAAGGCGCACTGAAGGTCTGCCAACTGCACCGCATCTACAGCCGCCCCTAATGGGGCTTGCTGGTTTGCTTTGATTTCCCGCTACCACTCCAAGTGGCTTATTTCTTGTTTTTCTTCACCGACTCACCCGTAAACAGACCGATATACTCTACTATCGACATTTGACCGTATTCTAAATCCTCTTTCATTTGATTCTGAATATACGCCTTGATTGCAGCTGTATTCTTCTCTACTGTGTCTACATAATATCCTCGACACCAGAAATGCCTGTTCCCGTACTTATATTTTAAATTCGCATGCTTTTCAAATATCATTAACGAATTTTTTCCTTTCAAGTACCCCTACTATTTCTGATACTGAATATTTTGCTGGTATCCTTACCAGCATATGGATTTGATCCGTGCAGCATTCTGCTTCTATTATCTCTATTCCTTTTATTCGGCACAATGTTCCAAGGATTTGTCCCACATCCGCTTTGATATCTTTATAGATTACTTGTCCTCCGGTATTTCGGCGCAAAAACTATGTGATACTTGCATTCCCGTTTTGTATGAGCTAAACTGTTATTCTCCATTCTTATAACCTCCTGTGCTTTTGTATTTGTGGTTTTTCAGACCCACTTTTATTCCGGCACAGCAACTCATACTTATATCTAAAAATCTTCCCTCCCCCTGCATAGCAGGGGCTTATTTTTACTGTGACACAAAATAGGGAGAATCCGCCTGTAACAGGCGGATTCTCCCCTCTAAAATATTCGACCTTACTTGTTTACAGCGTCTTTCAATGCTTTGCCTGCTTTGAATGCGGGAGATTTGGAAGCGGCAATATGAATTTTTTCGCCTGTGAGCGGATTCTTACCTTCTCTTGCAGCACGATCACGTACTTCAAAGGTTCCGAAGCCTACGAGCTGAACCTTTTCACCTTTAACAAGTGCGTCGGAAACAGCGCCTACAGCTGCGTTAACAGCTTTTTCCGCGTCTTTTTTAGAAAGATCAGCCTGCGCTGCAACAGCAGCAATTAATTCTGTTTTGGTCATGATATAATCCTCCAAACTTAATGATAAAATTTATTCAACGGCCTTGTGCCTTTGAATTTCTGTTTATTGCTTTGCATCAGTCCAAAGCTTGTCCAATGTTTTTTCATCCGCCGATTTTAAGTCTACGCCGTTTTTCACAGCCTGCGCTTCCACCTTCGCAAATCTGGAAGCGAACTTATCGGTCGCCTCACTCAAGGCGAGCTCACTGTTTACTCCGGCAAACCTGGAAACGTTTACTGCGGAAAACAAAATGTCGCCAAGCTCCTCCCGGATGTTTTGCTCATCATTTCGGCAAAGCGCAGCTTTAAACTCACTGATCTCGCTTTGCAGATCATCCAGAGCCCCTGTCATATCCCTATAATCAAATCCGGACTTTGCCGCCCTTTGCTGAACTTTTTGCGCTCGCATAAGCGCCGGCAGAGTTTTAGGGACGCTTTTTACCGACTGAGCATGGGTTTTCTGCCCCTTTGACTCTCGCTTGATATTTTCCCAATTTACCAAGACCTGTTCGGAACCGTCAACCTTAACGTTTGAAAAAACATGAGGGTGACGTTCAATAAGCTTTTTACATATACCGTCGCAAACATCCGAAAAATCAAATGCTCCCGACTCCTGTTCAATGCAGGCATGAAAAACAACCTGAAGCAAAACGTCGCCGAGTTCTTCTTTTAAAAGCTCCTTGTCAGCATTGTCTATCGCTTCGCATACTTCATAGGTTTCTTCTATAAAGTTCATACGGATGGATTCGTGCGTCTGTTCTCTGTCCCACGGGCAGCCTTCTTCGCTCCTGAGAATTATCATTATTTTCAGCAAATCGTCTATGCCGTATTTCGAACGATAGGTAAAATCCAATACTAAAACCCTTTCATGCACGTTGCCCGCCACATATAAATTAATAATATATTACCCTAAAAGATTTCTTTTTTCAAGTGTTTTTGCAATTTTTTCACCTTTTGGCAACATTGTAACGTCATCTTTGGCTATTCCGCGAACAAAAACAAGCACTAAAACGTAAACTATGACTGCCGCCGCTATCGCCGCCAATGTCGCTATACTTCCCGAAATTCCCGATACGGCATTGTAAACAACGAACGCAGTGACGCCGCACAAAGCCCCGGCAATAAGCGGTTTTACAAACATACTGATATAGTCGAGCCTGGTTTTTGATATCTTTTGTATTTTATAAATACTGACAACAACTATAAACAAATAACATGCAAGCGTTCCCCATGCAGCCCCCTTTATGTTTACAGACGGCACTGCAATAGTGGAAACATTTACCAGAATTTTTATAATCGATCCCATTATCATCAGAGCAACCGGAAGATAAACCTTGTTCATCGCCTGTAAAACGTTGAAAGCAGGCGTTAATATCCCCAAAAATATAATAGCGATTCCCATGATCTGCATTGCAGGCGCGGCAATCTCCGTTTCAACAACGTTGCTTGGATACAAAAGCGTCAATACGGGCTTTGCCAGTACAAACAGACCGATACCCGCGGGTATGGCTATCATTGACGACAGGCGCAAAGTAGTTTGGATATTTCTTTTCAGCCCTTCCCTGTCGCGGCTTTCAAAGCTGTTGACAACATTGGGCAGCGCACTTTTTCCGAAAACTCCGGTAAATGCGGGTATCAAATTGAAAATTGAAAATGCATAGGCATACGAGCCGTATAAAAACAGCCCAAAATCGTTTTCGTTAAAGCTGACAGCCGGAACAATGCTTCCGAAGATGCTGTTTATGCTGTCAAAATTATTTCTGAACGACAGATTCATCAAATTAGTCACCGACATCGTATCGATAAGCGTTGCAAGATTCAAAACAAACGACCCGAGCGATATCGGAATAGCGATTTTAATAATGCTTTTTAAGATAGGCTTCCACGGATGGGGCCTCGGAGACTGCATAAGCTGCTCTTTAGTCACACAGCTTCCTTTAAACTTATAAATGATAAGCATATATGCCATTCCTGCAACACAGCTCAGCGTAACGCCCCATATGGCCGCAGCCGCGGCATACGGCATTATCATGTTCAAAATGTATTCATCGTCTGCGCCTGTGGGCACGGGATTCCCGAACACGCTGCCGTTTTCAGCCTGAGAAAGTCCGACGGACATTGTTATCCACAAAAGCAAAACGCCGAACAAGACCTTGGCTATAACCTCGACCACCTCTGAAACTGCCGTCGGGCGCATATTTCTCAAGCCCTCATAATATCCGCGAAGTGCGGACGTTATGCACAGGAAAAACAGAGCGGGAGCAACTGAAACAGTTGCATAAAACGCGCCGTCCGCACCCGACATTTTAACAAACGGATATGCAAACAGACCCATAAACAAGCTGCCGATAATTCCGATTATCAAAAACAGGCTCATCGACAAATGCAGAGTCTTTTTTATATCGCGGTAACGGTGCTGCACTTCAAATTTGGCGATAATTTTTGAGATTGCAGTGGGAAGTCCGCCGATCGCAAGACCGTAAATCGGCGAAAAATAGTTATATGCCGTGTTAAAATAGCCCGAACCTGTTCCCTCTATCTGCCTTAAAACATAAATTTTGAAAAGCGCTCCGATAATTTTGACAAGAATCATCGATATGCCCAAAACGGCTGCGCCCTGTACAATATTCTGCTTTGATTGTTTAGCCATCAAAATGTCTCCTTACATCGACCCCAAAATTTCGTCTTTGCATTTATTGACTTCGTATATCGCTTTTTCTATATCTATCGTTTTATATTCACCGTTTAAATATAATATTCTGCCGCGAACCATAGTCATAACAATATTTCCGGGATCCGCAGAAAACACAACATTGCTTGCGGCGTCGTACACAGGCTGCATATTAGCGGCATTCAAATCCATCATGATAAGATTTGCGCAGTTTCCCTCCTTGACCGCGCCGCAGCCGCTTCGTCCCTGCGCTTTGGCTCCGTTTATCGTCGCCATTATAAGCGCCTGCTTTGCGCTTACAAGCATGCTGTCGCGCATAACGCCCTTGTGGAGCATAGCCGCCAATTTCAATTCCTCTAACATATCGGCATTGTTGTTTGAAGCAACGCCGTCGGTTCCGAGCGCAACATTGACGCCGTTTTTCATAAGCTTTTGAATAGGCGCGACGCCGCTTGCAAGCTTTAAATTGCTCACCGGGCAATGCGCCGCCGTAACGCCTTTTTCAGCCATCAGCGCAATGTCGGAATCGGTAACCCAAACGCAGTGCGCCGCCGTAACGGGCGATTCAAACGCTCCGCAGGAATCAAAAAATTCCGCGGGAGTCATACCGTGACGTTTTAAACACTCAGACTGCTCCTTTTGCGTTTCAGAAAGGTGTATCTGCATCCGCGCTCCGACTTTATTTGTATACTGAGAAACCTGTTCGACTATCCTGCGCGAGCATGTGTATTCCGCATGAAGCGAGGTATCTGTAATTATTCTGTTGTTATCGTAACCGTCATAATCTTCAAACAGCCGTTTTGTCTGAGCAAAGCTTTCGAGCAAGTCCAAATCGCAGTCGTCAAAGCAGGCTATACAGCGGCTTATATTCGCCTGAAAGCCTGTCTCGGCAACCGCTTTTGCTATCTCGTCGCTGAAAAAATACATATCCGAAGCGCTTACCGTTCCGTACTTTATCATCTCTGCTATTGCCAAAACCGAAGCATTGTAGACATATTTGGGATTTAATTTATCCTCAAACGGAAATATTTTCTCATTAAGCCATCTGTCGAGCGGCAGATTTTCGCCGTATCCGCGCATCAGCGCCATAGGGATATGCATATGAACATTGTAAAACCCGCTCATCAACAGCTTGCTTTTGCCCGAAATAACCTCCTCGTTTTCTGCGGGCAAAATATCGCGTGCGATTTCGGTTATATACTGACCGTCAACGCGAACGCAAACGTCTTTTTGAAGTTCAAAATTTTCATCTAGCAAGCTTATATTTTTAAACAGCATTTTGTCACCGCCATTTTAATCGTCGTCGGAAATCCCTTACACGCGCTTTTATTTCATGTTAAAGCTCCGGAAGGATATTTTCAAGCAAAGTATTGAAAACCGCCGACGAACTTTGAGTTATTTCGCATACCTCATCATCGCTCAGCGGCTCACCTGTTATACCCGCCGCCATATTGCTGATGCAGGAAATACCAAGCACCCTCAGCCCGCAGTGAGCCGCGGCTATGACCTCAGCTACGGTGGACATACCGACGGCGTCTGCTCCGAGCGTTCTCAGCATTTTTATCTCCGCCGGAGTTTCGAACTGCGGCCCCGCCATATATGCATATACTCCGCTTTTTAAATCAACTCCGCTTTTTTGTGCAGCGGCTTTTGCAATGCGGATAAAATCCTTGTCGTAAGCATTGGTCATATCGAAAAACCGCTCGCCGAAGCGCGTATCGTTTTTACCGATAACAGGCGACATGACCGTAAATTTGATATGATCGGTTATCAGCATATAATCTCCGGGTGAAAAGCTTTCGTTTATCCCGCCCGCGGCATTGGTTACAATAAGATTTTCAACGCCCAAAAGCTTCATAACATAAACAGGAAATGCGGTGACCGAGAAATCATATCCCTCGTAAAAATGAAACCGCCCCGACAAAATGATACACGGCGCTCCGAACAGCTTTCCCGAAATCAAAGCTCCTTTGTGTGAATCCACGGTAGACTTTGCAAATCCGGAAATATTCTCATACGGTATCTCTGTTTTTTCTTTGACCAGCTCGGCGGTTTTTCCAAGTCCAGAGCCAAGTATGACCGCGGTCTTTATACCGCCCGGCACACGGGATTTGATGTACTCAGCCGCCGACGAGCAAATATCATAATCAATCATAACAACGTTCCTCAACCGCAAAACGCAAAGAAAACAAAGCAGAAGAAAACATTTTACGCGCTTTTTTCCTTGCTTTTAATAGAAAATATCAAGGCTGAAGCCCGACAAAACCTTGTCCGGCTTCAGCCAAGGTCAGGCAAAAACCTGACTGTTAAATTCACTGTTCTTCCTGTTCGTCGTCATCGCCCATATCGGTGATAACATCGGAATAGTCGTTTGTAAATTCCTCTGCGATACGGCTTCCGCATTTTGAGCAGTAGTAAGACGTATCGGGATTTTTCTTTCCGCAGGTCGGGCAGACGATTATGTTTTTAATGCTTTCAACCTTACCGCTGACCTCATCTAACTGCTTTAAAAGCGAATCTATATTTGCCGACACCGAAGCGACAAGCTCTTCATTTTCGTAACCGTTTTTTCTCATACTGTAAACCGCCGAACCCAGCTTTTCGTATTCGTCCTTGATTTGACCGCTTAACTGAACACATTTAAGCTTCAGCTTAGATACCTCAACGATTTCTCCTGTTTTTTTAGACGCAACATACGCCGCACCCTTTGCTTTGCCAAAAACGTCGTCAAACAGCTTACCCATAATTCATATCTCCAATCTTTTATAATTTTACCAAGGTAAATATTTACCGTCATTATACGCTATTATAAAAAATTATTCAACCCTTGTTAATCGATAAACTCCCTTAACAGCGAATCCTGCGGAACGACTGACATATCAAGAACCGAAAATCTGCCCAAAATATCCAAAATCCGGCTCGCAATCGGATAAAAAACACTGCTTTTTTCTATATTCTTAAGTTCAGCCTTAAGCGGGGAATTATAAACAAGAGGCTCGTAAAGATGATCCGAATCAAGCCAAATATCGCATGAACTCCGAAACGGCCGTATGTACGCCCGCTCCCCCTCACACACCTTTTGCCACATGCCGAGAGTGTTCTCCGGATTTGAGCCGCGGAAATTATTGTCGCGGATAAGCCTTCTTATAAGGCGCATATCACGGGAATTGAGTATGCGTTTTTCGCCCTCATAATATTCGCTTTTAACACTTATATACGCTTTGAATCCCAAACCCTCGTAATCACAGTCGGCAATAAGCGGATTGAGCGCATGAAGCCCCTCGACTATCACTACGCAGTCCCCGGACGCTTCCACTCTGCGCATATGCGTTCTGCAATGCTTTGGAAAATCAAAAAACGGAATATCCGCCTCACCGAATTTCATTAAATCGGCAATGCATTTTTGAAAACACGGAATATCCAGCGTATCAATAGACTCATAATCCGCGGTGCCGTCGGGCAAAATCGGAAGCGAGTCGGCGTTCTTCAAAAAATCGTCCAGCGATACGGAAAGCGCGCGCTTTCCGTTTTTTTTCAAAAACTCCGCAAGCTTTAGCGCGGTGGTAGTTTTACCCGAAGCGGACGGACCCGCAATAAAAACCGCCTTACAGCCGCGCTCTACAACCGTTTTTGCAAGCTCGTTAACACGGTCGCGGTAGTACATTTCCGAACGCATAACAAGCGCACCCGGATCAGAGCGGGCAAGGTCGTTTATTTCAGCTATTTGGTATTTCGATTTCGCAGCGCGCATTAAATTCTCTTGCATAAAAATCGGTTATCTCCTTTTTTCTCTCCACGATAACGTCAAAACCCCGTATATATTCAAAAGGATATTTGTAGTTGAATACCCGCTCAATATAAGATTTATTTATATTCACCAGCTTTGTCGAAGCAGACGCCCCGCAGGCTAATATTGTATGCGTTTCCTCCATGATGTATACATTGTAAACGCACTCATATCCCGGCTTTGCATACCCCACGTTTTCAAGATTTTCAAGCGTATTTTTCTGTCTGTAAAGATAATACGGACGGTAGCCGGATTCTGCAAGGCGCGTTTTTGCGTAGTCGACCATTTTCCCCGTATCCCCTGAATAATTCGGCTGACCGTCGGCACTTTCATACATTATCGCCGCTTTTTTCATCGAGAGAGTGTGCACCGTTATATTCTCCGGCGAAAGCTTTGCCGCCGCGTCTATACTTTGGAAAAAGCTTTCAGGCGTATCTTTCGGCAACCCCGCTATAAAATCTGTATTAATATTGTCAAATCCGAGCTTTCTTGCAAGCTCAAAGCTGTCGAAAAACTGTTTGGAGGTGTGCTTTCTTCCGATTTCAAACAGCACTTCGTCGCTTAACGTCTGCGGATTTATGCTTATTCTCGTAGCTCCCGCTGATTTTATCGTTCTGAGTTTTTCCTCTGAAATACTGTCCGGTCTGCCCGCCTCGACAGTATATTCCAAAACACCCGAAAAATCGAAATACTCTGCAATTTTTCCCATCAGACGCGACATCTGCTCAGCAGATAAAACGGTAGGCGTTCCACCGCCGATGTAAACTGTCTTTAATGTCAGCCCAAGACCGCGGGCAATTTCAGAGGTGAGCTTCAGTTCCTTATACAAGCGCTCAAGATAGTCGGGAATCAGCTTGTACACCCTTTCGTCCGCCGCCGACTGCGATATAAAAGAGCAATAGCTGCATCTCGACGGGCAAAAAGGTATTGCTACATACAGGCTGAAGCTGAAATTGTCTGCAGTTTGCAAAATCGGAAGCTGGGCGTTTGCAGTATCTATCCCAAGGCGCGCTTTGTTTTCGCTTACAAGGTATTTTCGCCCCAAAAAATCGATTATCTGCCGTTCGGTCATGCCGTCCGCCATGTATTTTTGAATCCGTTTAACGGGCCTTATCCCCGTCAGTATTCCCCATTCGGGAGTTATTCCCGTATATTCCGACAGCGCGCGGTAAAGCGCTGTACAAACGGCTGTTTCACATTCTTTTTTAAAATCAAGCTCTGAGCGCAAAACGCGGAAGGATTTTTTATACACCCGTCCGCCCGCGCGCACATACGCATAGCACAGCGCCGAACCGCGCCTTTTAAGCACACGCGTGAATATAAAGCTGTCTGCGGAAAAATCAAAAGAATCATATTCAAGCTCAAATTTCACGCACGGAAAAAACAGCTTGCACAGACTTTCCGTTTCATATTTGAAATCATGACCGTAAAATATAAGCTTCATATCTGTTGAAATTCCTTTCGCTGTGCAAGCTCACAAAATCAACCTTTTGACCTTGCAAGCTTAATGTAAGGATTTTGCGCCTTTTCAAAATTGAGCGTACTTTCGGCTCCGTGACCGGGCAAAATCCTGTATTCTCCATCGATTTCGGATATTCTTTTAAGCGAACAAAGCATCTGCTCGTAGCTTCCGCCGGGAAGATCCGTTCTGCCGCACTCGCACCTGAAAAGCGTATCGCCTGTGTAAATCACACCGTCGGACAACAGTATCATAGACCCCTCGGTGTGCCCCGGAGTGTGAATGACCGTAAAGCGTATATCGTCAAGCGTTATCTTGTCGCCGTCTCTGACTGTGATATATTCATAAGTCGGCTTGAAGTTTTTCATATTCATAGCCGAAGTCAGGTTTTTCACAGGGTCCGTCAGCTTATCGGCGTCAGCTTCGTGGATGTAAACCTCGGCGCCGGTTTTGCCGACCAAATCGTAAAGCGCGCCGATATGGTCGTTGTGACCGTGAGTTATCACGATTTTTTTCGCGGTCAAGCCCCGCTTTTCCAGCTCGCTCAAAATAACCAACGGTTTGTCGCCCGGGTCAATAACAACGGCGTTTTTTTTGCTGGATTCAATGATATAGCAGTTGGTCTGCAAAATTCCCACCTTAACGCAGATGACCTTATCCATAATTCTATCTGTCCCTTTCCTGTGTTCAAAAACGGAATATCAGTTTTAACATAAAAGCCGAACAAATCACTGCGGAGTTGAACGCTCCACAGAAATAATACCGCTGATTTTTGATATTTTCTGTATCATGCTGTCAAGCTGATCCTTTCCCGCAATACTTATAGTCACAGTTAAATTAGCATTGCCGTTTTTAAGCTCTCTGGCGTTCAGCTCGTGAATCGGCACCCTGAAGCCTGAAATTGCCACAGTAACATCCGCCGCCAAGCCCGAACGGTTAACGGCGACAATATCCAGTCTGCACTGGTAGCTCGCGCTTTCCTTATCCGCCCAATGGACCTTTATCCATCTGCCCTTTTGAGATTCGTCGGCAAGCCCGGCAACTGCATTAACGCAGTCTGCGCGGTGCACAGAAACGCCGTAGCCGCGGGTAATAAAACCGATTATAGGGTCGCCCGGAAGCGGGCTGCAGCATTTTGACAGCTTCACAAGGCAGTTGTCTATCCCCTCTACTATGATTCCGCTGCTGCTTTTTTTGCTAGATGCCTGTTCCACCGCCTGACGGACAATTTCTTCCTCGGAAATTTCCTGCGCCTTTGCCGCCTTCACAGCCTTGATATAATCCTCTTTTATTCGCGGGATGATTCTCGAAAGTATGATTCCTCCGTATCCGATCGCGGCGTAAAAATCATCCGTATTTTCAAAGTGGTGACGTTCGGCAATATCCTTGACAAAGTCGGGCTGTTTTTCTATATCAATATTGATTTGATTCCGCTTAAATTCGCGCGCAAGCTCTGCTTTTCCCTCGATAATATTTTCATCCCGCTTTTCGCGTTTGAACCACGAGCGGATCTTTGTGCGCGCCTCGTTGGTTTTAACAAGCTTTATCCAGTCCCTGTTAGGACCGTGATTCTGCGAATTGGTCGTAATAATTTCGACTATCTGCCCTGTTTTGACCTTTGTGTCCAAAGAAACGATTCTGCCGTCTATCTTTGCTCCCGTCATACGGTTTCCCACCTCGGTGTGGATAGCGTAGGCAAAGTCTATGACGTTTGAACCCACCGGAAGCGATTTGACGTCCCCGCGCGGAGTGAAAACATACACTTCCTCACTGCCGATATCGGTCTTTATTGTGCGCACGATATCCTCAACGTCCTCTGTTTCCTTTTCGGCTTCTATTATCTGGCGCACCCACGCCAGGCGTTCCTCCAATTTGTCCTTTCCCTGTATTCCGGCTTTGTATTTCCAGTGCGCGGCGATACCGTATTCGGCGGTATAGTGCATATCCCACGTTCTTATCTGAATCTCAAACGGAACGCCCTTTTCATTTATAACCGTCGTGTGCAGACTTTGATACATGTTTGGCTTGGGCGTTGAAATATAATCCTTGAACCTGTTCGGTATCGGGCGAAACAGGTCGTGTATAATACCGAGAATGTTATAGCATTCTATAACCGTTGAAACGATTATCCTCACGGCATATATGTCATAAACCTCTTCAAAGGCTCTTCCCGCCATATAAACCTTGCGGTAGATGCCGTAAAAGCTTTTCACTCTGCCTTCAATAAAAGCGTCCTTTATGTTTTGCTCTTCAAGACGCGTTAGAATTTCTTTTTTTATCTCACTGATAAAATTTTCTCTGTCGGTCTTTTTGAGAGTCAGCGTTCTTTCAATTTCATTATACGCAACAGGATCCAGATATTTAAGCGATATATCCTCCAGTTCCTCTTTTACGGCTCTGATTCCCAAACGATGCGCAAGAGGCGCGTATATTTCCATCGTTTCGCGGCAGATATCCCTCTGCTTTTGCGGAGGCATAAACGCTATCGTGCGAAGATTGTGGAGCCTGTCTGCAAGCTTTATGATTATTACCCTTACATCCTGAGCCATTGCAAGCAGCATTTTTCGGACGTTTTCCGCCTGCTGAACCTCGCGCGGTGTAAGAGAAACTCTGCCGAGCTTTGTAACGCCGTCTACAAGCAGCGCTATATCCGCTCCGAACTCTTTTTTTATATCGTCTATAGTAACCTGAGTGTCCTCCACAACGTCGTGCAGCAAAGCGGCGCACAGGCACTCGCTATCCATCCCGAGCTCCGCCAAAATACATGCGACCGACACAGGATGCGTCACATACGGCTCCCCGGATCGGCGAAACTGACCCTCATGAGCCTTGTCTGCCACATTAAACGCTCTTTCAATAAGCTGTTTGTCATAATTTTTTTCGGTTTTATTAATACAGGCAAACAATTCCTTTAATTTTTCTTTCATTACAGCCTACACACTCCGTTATTGATTGCTCTTTAGATATTTTAGAAACTTTGAATCGTCAAGATTTTTCTTTTCTTTCGATTTTACAAGCGTCACTCCGTCGAACACACATCCGCCGGCAAGCCCAACCTCCTGCAATATCATAAGTATACTTAGTATTTTCCCAAAATTCATCTTTGTTTTATAAAGAGCGTTAAAAATTTTGTCAGCCGTGACTTTTTCGCTGCCGCGCGACAAAAGATATTTATAAACCAACGCCGTTTCCTCTCTTGCGGGCACTAAACGGGAATACAACCGGCTGTCAAGCTGTTCGCATCTCACCGCCGCTTCAAAAGCGTCCTTAGCGGCGAAATATCTTGCTTCGTCAAATCCGTGCGGGCGGATGTCCTTCAGCTTTACCGAAACCGAAAAATTTCCCTCGTATTCATTTTCGTCAAGAGTTACCAAAATATCAGTTATGCTGCCCGCTCTGTAATCGAACTCTCCTGCGGAAACTCCGAATAAAAGCGCAAAAAACGCACGCCCGTTTTGAGTAAACCTTATTTTGGAATGCTTATCGTTTCCGATGGAGTAGACCATATCCACCACCGCGTTTTCAATCAAAAACACAGGCTTTGGATTTGCCTCTCCGAACGGCTCCAGCTTCAAAAGAGCACGCGCATTGTCAAGCGTTATATCCTCGGACGATATCTTGGCATCGATATCGATACCCATCCTCGGCATTGAGCTGAAATTTGCCTTTGCATATTCATTGATTTTTCTTCGGAAATCATCTATCATGTCCGCGTTCAGGCTGAATCCCGCGGCGTTAGAATGCCCTCCGAACTTATTCAAAGCATCCGACACCGCCTCGAGCGCCTTAAAAAGCGAAAAATCGCCGAAGCTCCTGGCGCTCCCCGTAGCCGTTTCACCGTCTATCGATATAACCGCGCTCGGCTTAGCGTACTTCTCGGTAATCCGTGCGCTGACTATTCCTATAACTCCGTGATGCCAGCCCTCGCCCGCCAAAACTATCACTCTGTCGTTCACAATAAGCGGATTTTTTTCTATCTGCCGTTCTATATCTTCGAGGATTTTTGCCTCCTCGTCTTTTCTTTGAATATTCAGCTTGTTTATTTTTTCTGCAAGCCCGACGGCTTCGTCCTCGTCCTCGCTTAAAATAAGCTGCATCGCGGTATTTGCAGAGTCCATTCTGCCCGCGGCGTTTAGCCGCGGTGCAAGTCCGTACGCGATGTTTTCGCTTTTTATTTCCTTTCCTGAAAGCCCAGCGGCGGCTATCAGCGCATTTAGTCCGACATTCTCGGTCATCGAGAGCATCCCGACTCCGTTTTGCACTATCGTCCTGTTTTCTGAAACGAGCGGCACAACGTCCGCCACTGTTCCTATTGCGACCAAATCGGCGTAATAGTCCATTGCGGTGAAATAGTCGCCGCCTTCCAGAGCCGCGACCAGCTTCAGAGCGACTCCCGCACCGCACAAATCCTTAAACCTGCCTGCGCAGTCACGCCGATGAGGGTCGACCACAGCGCACGCATACGGCAGCGCTTCCCCCGGCTGGTGATGATCGGTAACTATCAAGTCTATTCCGATATCCTTTAGATACTCGCTTTCCGCGATAGCGGAGATACCGTTGTCCACTGTAATGATGAGCGAAACGCCCCGATCGGCAAGAACATCTATGGCGCCGTTGTTTAATCCGTATCCCATGCTTCTTTCGGGAATATAATAGCAAACATCCGCGCCCATCGACTCAAGATATGTGTACAGCACCGCGGTTGAGGTTATGCCGTCGCAGTCGTAATCGCCGTAAACCGCGATAGCTTCACCGTTTTCCACCGCCTCGTTTATGCGGTTTACAGCCTTGTCCATATCCTTTAGCTCAAACGGATCGTAGAGTTCCGCACTATCGTTTAAAAACTCCCGTGCACGGTCTTCATCACAAATTCCTCTGGCACGAAGCGCTGACAAAACCATTTCCGGCAGCCCGGGCTCGTAGAAATTTTCTTTACTTCCCGCATCACTGATTTTCATCCTCCATGATTTTAACGCCATAGCCGCGCACCTCTTTTCCGATAAAACAAATAATAATGTATTATTATACCACCGTCCGCGTTTATTTTCAATACAGTGCGACTCGGCTCGACATTTTATAAGCGTCGGTCTCAGTTACATTGCCTGCAAATGCGCTAATATAAAAGCGATTCGCAGACTCAAAATCCGCGAATCGCTTTATCAGCAGTTTCATAGCTAAAATGTTTTGGTTTTTAATTGTTCTTTCCCGATTTTTTGGAACTCGTATTTTTCGAGCTTGTGTTTTTCTTAGAACTTGTCGCATTACTGCCTGTGCTGTTGCCGGTCGAACTGCTTTCGGCGGCGCTCGTAACGGCGACCGAGCTGACTGCGGATTCGCTTTGACTCGATTCTGCGGACTCAGCTTCTGACGACGCTTCGCTTGAAACCGCTGCGGGATCCACCACTGCTATAACATTATACTCTTTTTTATCTATCTTTTTGAGCTTGTAAAGCCTAGTCTTCTTATTTTCCGCGTTTTCGTTTTGCAAAAAGTCATTCGTAGAAATATAGTCCACTGTGAGAGTATATATATCTCCGTCCTGCTCGATATTTGTGACCTCGGGAGTATACGGAACATAAACGTTAGCCGTAGGTATGGTATATGTTCCGTCCTGCTCGCTGTACGAGAACGAATAATACGCGTCGCCAAGCGGTTGATGCTCGAGTTCAATACTGTCTCCGAAAAGCTTGATGGCATACGCCTCTACATCAGTTTTCGGAACGGTTATAAACTGATAATTGTCCGTATCGTATTTACTGAGCGTCTCATTCTTTAAAAGATTCCATACAGCCGCCGTCAGCATGGTTTTACTGTCGAGATTATCCACAGAATCAAACGTGGGCGGATCAACGACTACCAACGGCGCTATGTATTCGGCAAACGCCTTTTTGCCTTTTTTGTTTTCAATAAGACCCACTGTCGAATTTGTGATAATAACCGCACTCGAAATAACGCCGATTATCGCAAAAAGCAAAATCACCGCGCCGATAACAGTGGTTTTATTTATACGCTTTTTTCCGTTTTTCTGCATAATTTAACAATCCTTTCCCGTACATGCCACGCCCAAATCAGATCTTTGCTCAGCAGCCATGACTGTCGCCTTTGCCCTTATCTTATCTGCCCGTCTCCGCTTATAACATATTTTACCGACGTTAATTCCCGAAGCCCCATGGGACCTCTTGCATGCAGTTTTTGGGTGGAAATTCCGATTTCCGCCCCGAATCCGAACTCACCGCCGTCGGTAAACCTTGTGGACGCATTTACATAAACCGCCGCCGCGTCGACCATTTTTGTGAACTTTTCGGAGCTTTTAAGGCTGTTTGTAACAATCGCCTCGGAATGACCGCTGCCGTATTTGTTGATATGCTCTATAGCCTCGTCAACCGAGCCCACAACCTTAACCGAAATTATATAGTCGAGAAATTCCTTGTAATAATCCTCGTCCGTCGCCTTTTGAACGCAGTCCCCCAAAATTTGCGCCGTTTTATCACAGCCGATGATTTTAACGTTCTTTTCATCCAGTCTGCGCTTTACCACGGGCAAAAACTCTTTTGCAATGCTTTCATGCACAAGCAGGCTTTCACAGGCGTTGCAAACGCTAGGACGGCTGGTTTTTGCGTTGAATACAATTTCCGCCGCCATATCCAAGTCCGCGGATTCATCCACATAAACATGGCAGTTACCCACGCCGGTTTGTATAACCGGAACAGTGGACTGCTTTATCACCGCGTTTATCAGCCCCGCGCCACCGCGCGGAATCAAAACGTCAAGATAATCGTTGAGCCTCATCATCTCAGCGGCTACGTCTCGCGAGACGTCCTCAACCAGATTCACTATATCGGGGTCAAAGCCGCAGTCAGCTATGGCCTCCCTCATAATTTTGCAAAGTATCTTATTTGAATTTATCGCCTCTTTGCCTCCGCGCAGAATGGTGCTGTTTCCCGCTTTAATGCAGAGCGCGGCTGCGTCCACCGTTACATTAGGACGGCTTTCAAATATTATTCCGATAACCCCGAGCGGCACCCTTGTAACATTGATTCTCAGACCGTTCGGTCTTGTAAAGCCGCGTTCAATAATTCCGACAGGATCGTCAAGCGCGATGATGTTCCTCACGCCGTCGGCAATTCCCTTTATCCTCTGTTCATTGAGCATCAGCCTGTCGACCATCGTATCGGCGATGCCGTTTTGCTTCGCCGCGGCGATATCCGCGCTGTTTTCCTGAATAATCCGCGTACTGTTTTTTTCAAGATGATCCGCAATTGCCGCAAGCATACGGTTTTTGTCTTTTGTGCTCGCCGCGGCAATTTTATATCCCGCCTTTTTTGCCCGCTCGCCGAGCGTCTGCATGTACGTCATACTGTATGCGCCCTTTCCTATATGTAAATATTTATTTCCCTTGTTTCGACTCAAACCGCGTTCCGACCGTTTTATCCTCAAAAATATCGTACAAAAGCTTGGGGTTTTTCCCGTTTGCAACAATAGTGGTTATTCCTGCGTTTAACGCTATCTGCGCCGCCTCGACCTTGGTAATCATGCCGCCGGTTCCGAGCGTCGAGCCCTTTTCCCCCGCCGAAGCGCGGATACAGTCCGTTATTTCAGTTACGGTATGTATGATTTCTGCATCGTCATATCGGCGGGGATCTTTGTTATACAGCCCGTCGATATCGGTCAGGATAATCAGCGCGTCCGCCTCGACGAGCGTTGCGACAATAGCTGATAAAGTGTCGTTATCGCCGAACTCGATTTCCTCGACCGAAACAGTGTCGTTTTCGTTTACGACCGGAACAACGCCCAAGCTTAAAAGCCGGTCAAACGTGTTGCGGACGTTTGATTTGCGCTGTTCATCGTCGATAATATCCCTTGTCAGCAATATCTGAGCCACAGAATGATTGTAAACGGAAAAATGCTTGTCGTAAACATACATCAGCTCGCATTGACCGAGAGCCGCGCACGCCTGCTTTGTCGGCGTGTCCTCAGGCTTATTTGAAAGCCCTATTTTCCCGACTCCGACTCCCACCGAGCCTGAGGTCACAAGCACTATCTCCCTGCCCGAATTTTTTATATCCGCCATCACCTTGACCAAATTTTCGATTCTGCGGATATTCAAAAGCCCTGTTTTATGCGTCAGTGTAGAGGTCCCGACCTTTATCACAACGCGCTTCGCTTTGCTCATCAAATCCATTTTTTATGCTTTCTCCCCGGTATTAAACGTTATAGTATCGGTTTTGACCGCCTTGATTTCAAGCTGTTTTAAATACATTGTACCATAAACTGCAAAAACTGCAACCGTATATGGAAGGACAAATATTATCGGAAGCAGCAAAATGCAGATGATATATAATCCGAACATTGAATAAAACACCGTGAATATCTCCGATTTTTTATCGCTCATCTTTTTTGCGGAAAACCTGAATATTTTTCTTATTGAAAGTTCTTCGCACTGTATAAAAATATATGCGCACAGAAAATATCTTGCGCTCATGTAAATGCTCAATTGTAAGGTTATGACAACAGATACCATTATTAAAAATAGCAAAAACAGGGTGTAAATGTCAAATAAATCGAAATATGTGCAAACAAATATTCCGCCCGCCGTCAAAGCCGTCGGTATAAGAAAAATAAACGCCGTTTTGATAACAGTAAGCGTATTGATTGCCAAAAGCTTAAAATATCTGCCCGCTTTCTCAAAATAATAGAAAGCACCGCCGTTTATGTCCTTTCCCGACGCAGAAAGACATATCAATCGACTGAATCCGAAAAAAATCGGCACAGTCATGCAGTATTTAAACACCGCGGATACACAAACCGCCGCAAGCTTTAAAGCGGGAGACGGCAAAATATCCAAAGCCGCTTTTTTAAAAAGCCATGACAATATAAAAACTGCGGCGGCGGCGGACAATCCCGCCGCCGCGCTACTTTTACAGCGTATCAGCGCTTTTTTTGCGGCTTTTTTGCATTGCTTTCTTGTATATCTGCGGTTATTTATCAAATATCTTCACTTTCCTCACCGTCTATATCAAACATATTATAGTCTGCCCTCTGCGCCGACTGTGAAAAATCGACAGGGATTCTGTCCATAATCTCGAACGCTCCGCCCGAGCCCCAAAGATACGAGGAGGTAGTTACAGTAAAGCCGCAGCCGCTTTTAGACGCCCAATACATCGGCTCCTTCTGCGGAATCCCGTATTTTGCCAGCCACGACATTATAACTCCCCCGTGGGTCACTACAGCCGCCGATGTGATTCTCGAACTCATCATATCGGATATGATGCTCTGAAGTCCGGAATTTATGCGCGCGTCAAAATCCGCCTTGTTCTCTCCGCCCTTCGGCGCGCCGAGCATGGCGTTGCCTGCCCACTTTTTAAACTCAGGATCATTCTTTAATTCCTCCATGGATTTGTTTTCAAAAATCCCGAAATCGTATTCTCTAATATCATTCACTGTTTTTATAAAAGTATTAGGATAAATTATCTCAGCCGTCTGAAGGCAACGTACAAGCGGACTTGAATAAACGATTTGAACCTGCGGATAACGCAGCTCCTCGCAAAGGTCTTCAAGCTCCAAAACTCCCCTTTCGCTTAAAGGCTCGTCGGTCTTGCCAATGTATTTTCCCTGCTCGTTGCCGTTTGTGAGTCCGTGCTTTATAATATGAAGCGTATAGTTTTTCATAATGCTGATGCCCTTTCTTTTCATAATATATAATCAACGCTGAAATCTTGACGATTTTTTAACTGCGATATACTGTGGCTATTTTAATAATAAAATACCATATATGCCGCATTATAGCAAGTTGTACAAATCTTGAAAAGTTTTTTCTCGACAATTTTTTCTGTTTTTTTACTCTATCAACTTTACAAATAGTAACAATTATAATATAATTCAACCATACGTTAATTTTGGAGGTGATCCTTTGAACGCTGATTTTCCGCGCATTTTGGCTCTGCTGAGAAAAGAAAACGGCATAAGCCAGAAACAGGTCGCCAATGATCTCAACATATCACAGGCACTGCTTTCCCACTACGAAAAGGGAATAAGAGAATGCGGACTTGACTTTGTTGTTAAAGCCGCGGATTATTACAACGTTTCATGCGATTATCTTCTCGGTCGCTCGCCCGACAGGAACGGCGCCACCATAGCGGTGGAAGAGATTCCCGAACCTGATTCCGCGGGAAAAGAAAACGTTTTTAATGGCAGTATACTTCCCACGCTTAACAAAAAGCTGATAAGCAATTCCCTCAACATAATTTTTGATTTGCTCGCAAAATCCAAAAATAAAAACCTGATAACCGAAATCTCATCATTTTTGATGCTGTCGGTCTATCGCGCGTTCAGAATAGTATTTTCGGCAAACCCCAAAAATCAGGAAAGCTTTTTCACTGTTCCGAAATCGTTAGCAAACGCAAAAGCGGGAGCTAAAATGATATTGAATGAAGCAAATGCGGCGAGCATTGTATCAAGCGAAAACTCCGCGCAAAACGGCGAAGTGGATTCCGATTCCCTCAGTATTTCCGGTGAACAGCTAAACTCCGATTATCCGCTGTTTGCAACCAGTCTTGTCAACCTGATACAAAACTGCGAAAATAATATTAAAGACGATTAAGCCTATTTTTATTAAAAAAGTATATCCACAAAATATATCCGCCCGTTAAAAACGGACGGAATTTTTGTTTTAAAGAAGATTCGTAAGCACTGAACAAAAACATTTGCGTACACCTATATTTTGATTTATATGTACGCTTTTGCTCTTTCACAAATTTAAGCTTTAAAGTCGTTAAATTATTAGTCTGAGAAGCGCTTCCCGCATCAAATCTTTTATTATAGTGAAGAAGCAAAGTTCAACATAATAATTAAAACAGCGCCGAAAAATCGGCGCTGTTTTTACTATAAAACCATTTTATTTTATCATAGACGCAACTTCGTCTGCAAAATTGTCGGACTTTTTCTCAAGTCCTTCTCCTCTTTCAAAGCGGACAAAAGAAGTCAGTTCAATTTTACCGCCCGCCTGTTTTGCCGCATCGGCAACATACTGACCAACGGAAATATTGGAATCCATAATAAACGCCTGATCTACAAGGCAAACTTCCTTGTAATACTTTTTAATTTTACCGCCGACCATCTTTTCGATAACCTGCGCAGGCTTATTCTTGGACTTTTCATCGTTCTGAATCTGAGCCATGATGATTTCTTTTTCCTTGTCGGTCGCCTCTGCGGGGACAGACGCTTCGTTAAGATAAAGCGGATTCATAGCGGCGACCTGCATCGCAACGCTCTTGCCGCATGCCTTAACTTCATCTTTGTCTGCAATATCGGTATCGTATGTTACCAAAACGCCGATTCTTCCGCCACCGTGAACATAAGCCGCCGCAGCGCCCTCGGTCCTTGCAAAACGGCGGATTTTGATATTCTCGCCGATAGTGAGAATCTTGTCGCGCAGGAGCTCTTCAACAGTCATATCTCCCGCACTGCATTTCATAAGAGCGTCTACGTCAGCAGGCGCGTCCTTGATGATAATATCGGCAATCTTATTTGCAAACTCAACGAATGTTTCGTTCTTTGCAACAAAATCAGTCTCAGAGTTGACCTCTACAACTACTCCGATATTTCCCTCTACCTTTGCAACGACCAAACCTTCGGCGGCAATTCTGCCCGCCTTTTTCGTAGCCGCCGCCAAACCTTTTTCGCGGAGCAGTTCAATAGCCTTGTCCATGTCGCCGTCGGCGTCAGTCAAAGCGTTTTTGCAATCCATCATACCGCAGGAGGTTCTTGCGCGAAGCTCCTGAACGTCTTTTGCTGTAAATGCAGCCATTTTTATTCCTCCAAATATTATAATGTTTTGTTAAGTCAAAACCCCATAATAAGCACTATGGGGTTTTATAAATCTTAAATTATTCTTCAGTTTCCTCGGAAGCTTCAGCTTCGGGAGCTTCGGCTTCAGAAGTCTCTTCAGCGTCTTGCTCGCCCTGCTTCGCTTCCAAAACAGCGGAGGCCATAGCTCCGGCTATAAGCTTAACCGCTCTGATAGCGTCGTCGTTTCCGGGGATAACATAGTCGATTTCGTCCGGGTCGCAGTTTGTATCAACAATGGCGACAATCGGGATACCGAGGTTTTTTGCTTCGGAAACTGCGATTCTTTCCTTGCGCGGATCAACAACAAACAGCGCTCCGGGGAGCTTATCCATGTTCTTGATACCGCCGAGGAATTTTTCGAGCTTTTCTATTTCAAGATTTAATTTTGTTACTTCTTTTTTAGGAAGAAGATTGAACGTACCGTCCTCTTCCATTTTGCGAAGCTGAGCCAAACGGTTGATTCTCTGACGGATAGTCTTGAAGTTGGTCATCATACCGCCGAGCCAACGCGCGTTAACATAATGCATACCGCAGCGCTGAGCTTCTTCCTTGACCGATTCAGCCGCCTGCTTTTTGGTTCCCACAAAAAGAATCGATTCGCCGTTTTCAACAACCGAGCGAACAAAGTTATAAGCTTCTTCCAGCTTTCTAACCGTTTTTTGCAGGTCGATGATGTAGATTCCGTTTCTTTCAGTGAAGATGTACTTCGCCATCTTCGGGTTCCATCTTCTTGTCTGGTGTCCGAAATGAACTCCCGCTTCAAGAAGCTGTTTCATTGATACTACTGCCATTGCAGCTACCTCCTGTTTTTGGTTGATTTCCTCCGCGGCCGTAAAGCTGTCCGCAACCGAGAATATATCCCGGCACCAAGCGTAGGCAACGCCCGCGTGCGTATTGCCATAATATTTTATCACAAGCTTTCACAGAATGCAAGTATTTTTTGCGGGAACAATGATTTATCTGTAAATCCCTGCGCTTTCGCATATTTGACTCATGACTTTGCAGTAAAAAAATCAAATCCATGAAAACAAACCGTCGACTACTTTTTTCTCGCCCCGGCAAAATCTATCATTGCATTGGCCGGATAATATGCTATATCGCTCACGTTTTTCTGAACTGCAAAATACCCGGTTTGATAATACATCGGTATAAAAGCGCCGTCACTTAAAACAAGTTTTTCCGCGGTGACATAATATTCAGCAGCGCGCACGATGCCGTCCGCGCGCTGAGCCGCGTCTAAAAGCTTATCGTATTTATTCGAGCTGTAACCGAATATATTACCGTCGGCGCCCTTTGTGAACTGCGCCAAAATAGCCTCGGGCGAATTGTAGTCCGCCGAAATCGCAACTATCGCTAAATCGTAGTCTCCGCTCTCGAGCGCACTTTGATATTCATCCTCTTCGAGCGTTTCAACCTTGACATAAAACGACAGTTCCTTTTGCCAAATCTGCGAAGCATACGCAAACATATCCGCGTGTATCGTACCCTCGGAGGCAATCAGCGTTACGCTGTTAAGACCGGACGTTTGTTTTTTGCCCTTTTTATACAGCTTTTTTGCATTTTTTAAATTATACAGTGAAGTGATTATACCCGAAGCGTAGTCTCTGTATGATTTATCCAGCATGGTTATACTTCCGGGAACTATGGCGTCGGTCACCCGGTAGCTGTCCGGCAGGCTTTCGGAAAATGCCGAACGGTCGAAGCTTGCCGCCAGCGCCTTTGTGATATTTTCGTTATTAAAAGGTCTTTTTTTCAGATTAACCGCAATCCCCCAAACGGTATTTTCATACTTTGTTATATCATATTTTTTCAATACTGAATCATCGGCGCTTTCAAAAATAAACGCGTCGGTCCGCTCGGTCGTAAAACGGTACTGTGAATTTTCGGTTTCAACAATAAAGCTCACTCCGGCGGGGATCACCTCCCTAGCCGAAACATATTTAGTATTGCGGCGCAGGGAAAGATAGTCGTCGTGCGACCAACCGTTTAAAACAAACGGACCGTTTGCGAGCGTTTTGTCCGCGTCCAAGCCGTATTTGCCCTTTGTCTCGTGAAAAAAGGCTTCGTTGCAGGGCATCGCCGCAGGATCTGTCAAAAGCTGCAAAAACATCGGATTGCTGTAGCTAAGCGTTATTTTTAAAACAAACGTGCTCAGTGCGGCGACTCCCAGAGTATCGGAGGTCTTTTTGCCCTTGTAAACCGCTTTTGAATTTTTTATGCAATAATAGTTTTTCGCTGTTGGAGAGCTCGTCTGCGGATCAAACAGGCGCTTGAACGCAAATACAAAATCATTTGCGGTAACGCTGTCTCCGTTTTCCCACAACGCGTCCTCTCTCAGGTAAAACGTATATTCAAGTCCGTCCTCCGAAACGTCGTAATCCTTTGCTACTCCTTCTGTAAGCTTTCCTTCTGAATTTATCCTCAAAAGTCCTTCCATCATATTGAAAACTACCAGCGAAGAAGCGTAATCATTGACGAGCTGAGGATCTAAATTGACCGGATCGGCGCTTATATCGTACTTTAATATTTGATTGCTTTCTTTTCCCGAACACGCCGCCAAAGGCACGGTCAAAGCAATTGCCAGCAAAAACGCGGCGATTTTTTTCATGCGCACCAACATCACTTCCATTGTAAAATCTGACCTTTATCGAGCATCCTCTGCGCGGCGGACAATACGCCTATTTTCCCCGTGTTGTATGTAATTCCGCCCTGAAGCCACACGGCGTACGGCTCTTTAAGCGGCGCGTCCGCCGATAATTCTATCGAAGCCCCGCCTGTAAACGCTCCCGCCGCCATTATGACGTCGCTGTCGTACCCCGGCATCGCCCACGGTACCGGCGAGGCGAACGAATCCACCGGCGAACCGGACTGGATACCCTCGCAGAACGATATCAGCCGCTCACGGTCACCAAGTCTGAGCGCCGCTATGATATCCGTCCTTTTTTCCGTGCTTTTCGGGAACGCTTCAAATCCAAGCTTTTCAAAAAACGAGCATGCGAACACCGAAGTCTTGAGCGCATTCGCAACGACCGACGGAGCCAAGAAAATCCCCATAAACATCGGTCTTAGCTGATTCAGCGTACAACCTACCTCTTTGCCCATTCCAACGCAGGTCAGCCGATACGAGCAAAGCTCGATAAGCTCTTTTCCCCCCGCGATATATCCTCCGGTTTCAGCTATCGCACCGCCGGGATTTTTTATAAGCGAGCCTATAATCAAATCAGCCCCGACCGCCGTCGGCTCGGTTTTTTCGACAAATTCTCCATAACAGTTATCGACTATTACAACAGCGTCTTTGTTCACCTCGCGCACAGCTGAAATTATCTCACCGATCTTTTCCACCGTGAGCGACGGTCTTAGCGAATAACCGCGCGAACGCTGTATATACGCGACCTTTGCCCCGCGCGAAAGCTCTTTTACCGCATTTAAATCCACCGTGCCGTCGCCGAGCAAATCAGCTTGCTTATAATTTACTCCGAAATCCTTTAACGAGCCGTTCCCCTCGCCGCGAAGCCCTATTACCTCCTCCATAGTGTCATAAGGCTTTCCGGTTAAAGAAACCATCGTATCGCCTGTTCTCAATATTCCGAACAGAGCCACCGAAAGAGCATGTGTACCCGAAACAAAATTGTGCCGCACCAGAGCGTCTTCGGCGCCGAACACTTCGGCGTAAACGCGGTCGAGCGTTTCGCGACCCGAATCGTCATAGCCGTACCCGGTACTGCCCTTGAAATGCGATTCGCTGACACGGTTGTTTTTAAAAGCCGCCAGCACCTTTGCTTCGTTGTAAAAGCCCGCTTCGTCAATCGCATTAAAATGTTCTTTAACGCTCTCCTGTGCAGCATCCGCGATTTCAAGCAGACGCTTATCTATATTAAAAAAGCTGTCAGTCATTTAACCTGTTTCCTTTCATGATTCGCAAATTTTTCGAGCCAGCCTTTCAACAAGCCTATATACGCTTTCAACGTCGCACTTTTTAACCGTGCAGGACGGCGAATGAATATACCTTGACGGCGCGGAAACGGCGATAGTCTTAACCCCTCCCGCCGATTTGTGTATAGCGCCCGCGTCGTTTCCGCCCGCTATCGTAGTTTTAGTCTGGCAGGGAATATTTTCTTCTTTTGCCGTTGCAAAAGCCAAATCGTAAAGCTGCTTGTCATAAATCGTCGATTTATCCATAAATCCGACTACTGCGCCGCCTCCGAGGGCGCACACCCGCTTGTGTGCGGGAACATCGGGAATGTCCGCCGCTGTCGTCGCTTCGACCACTATCGCGCAGTCGGGATTTATTTTCTGCGTTGCCGCTCCCGAACCGCGCAGTCCGACCTCCTCCTGCACGCAGAAAAGCAGAGTCATATCGTACTCAGGCTCCGACTTTGCAAGCATAAGCAAAACCGCGCAGCCGATTCGGTCGTCCAGCGCCTTGGCGGTTATCTGACCGTCGCCGTATTCGCAGTATTCGGATTTGAAATAAATATCATCACCCAAATCGGCAATTTTTTCCGCCTGTTCCTTGGAATCCGCCCCGATATCAACAAGCATATCGTCGAATTTAATGCTTTTTCCCCGTTCCTCGGCAGACTGCATATGAACAGCCTTTGTTCCTATCACTCCGACTGCTCCGTTCACCGTGACCTGCCGCGCAGGCACAACACGCGGGTCTATTCCCCCGACGGGAGCGATTCTTAAATAGCCGTCGTCGGTAATATCGGTGCAGATAAAACCGACCTCGTCCATATGTGCGCTTATCATCAGCTTTTTATCGGGAGTTTTCTTACCCTTTACCTCGGCGATGACGTTGCCTAGATTATCAATTTCATATTTCACACCCGTTTTGTCAAGCTCCGATTTAATAAACTGAGCGACAGCGCGCTCTCTTCCTGAAATCCCGTTTAATCCGCAAAGCGTTTTTAAAAGGTCAAACATTCTGCGCGCCTCCTTTTTTCAAAACATACTCCGCCAAAAGCCGCGATACGCTTTCTATATCTGATATCTGCACTGTTTCGCACGGCATGTGCATGTATTTTATCGGTATAGACAAAAGCCCCGACCTTGCACCGAGCGCTGAAATTCCCAATCTGTCGGCGTTTGTTCCTGTTTCACCCGCCATAATTTCAAGCTGATAATCTATCCCCGCGTTTTTTGCAAGCGTCACAAAATCATCGGAAATCTCTTTTGTGAGCGTGGAGGAAACTCCTATCATCGCGCCCTTGCCCATAACGCCGCATTTGTGCTTTTGCGAGTCGGGAGTAAAAGCAAAGCTAACGTCCACGGCGATTACCTCATCATAGTCTATTCTTACTGAAGCGGCTGCGGCTCCCCGCTCGCCTGTTTCCTCCTGCGCGCTGAACAAAGCCGTCACGCCGCAGCCTGTATCGCTTTTTGAAATGATTTCAGCAGCAGCGATAAGACTTGCCACTCCCGCGCGGTCGTCGACGGCGCTTGCCGTGAACCGTCCGTTAGGCAGTTCTGCGCTCTCGTACAAAGCCGTTACCCTGTCGCCCGGACGCACTGTTTTTTCAGCTTGTTCCTTTGACATTCCCAAATCAACAAATAATTCGTCGAGGGTGAACGCTTTTTCCATATCCTTTGCACTCTGCAAATGCGGAGGCATAGCGGTTACAACGCCGTACAGCGGTTTTTGCGCATGAACGCGCACACTCTGCGCGGCAAGCGCTTTAACATCGACTCCTCCGCATTTATCCACGCGCAGAAATCCGCCGTCGCAGATTTGGGTTACTATCAGCCCTATCCTGTCGATATGCGCGTCGAGCAGTATTGTCTTTTCGCCGTCCTTCGGCTTTTTAATCACCGCAACAACGTTTCCCATATCGTCCGTGCCGACCGACTCGGCATACGGCTTTATAAGCTCCGCCGCCGTTTCGGATGCGGGAAATTCATCGCCTGAAACGCCGCATACGTCGGTAAGCTTTTTCAAAACATCTAATATCTGCATTTTCATGCCCTTTCGTTAAAGCGAATTAACTATATCCTTATAATGATTGCCTCTGACTTCAAAATTCACATATTTATCAAAGCTTGCAGACGCGGGCGAGAGCGTTACTATATCCCCGCTTTTTGCAAACTCTTTTGCCTTGCTTACCGCGTCCTCCATGTCGTCCGCATAAAGCAGAGTTATCCCAGACTGTTCAAAGCCTGAACAGCTTTTTACAGCCTGTTCGATTTTCGGTGCGGTCGCGCCCATCAGCACAAGGCACTTGACCTTTTCAATGATATACGGCGCAAGCGGCTCATACGGGATTTTTTTGTCGTACCCTCCGGCTATAACAATGAGCTTTTGCTCAAACGAATTGAGCCCCGCTATAGTCCTTGTCGGGCTTGTGGCGATCGAATCGTTATACCACTTAACGCCGTCAATTTCGCGCACAAATTCTATCCTGTGCTCGACTCCGCCGAAGTTTTTCGCAACATACACGATGTCGTCAACCGAAACGTCGTCATAAACCGCGCTTATCGCCGCAAGATAATTTTCAACATTGTGTATTCCCGGTATTCTTATTATATCCTTATCCATAATCTCTGTTTTAACGCCGCGGTTCGCCATTATTATTTTGCCCGAAGCGTCAAGGTACGCGCCGTCTGAAAGCTCCTGCTTTCTTGAAAACTGCAGAAGGCGACCCCTTACAAGCGGCTTAAAGCCGTCGGTTATTTCGTTGTCTTTGTTTAACACCGCTTTTGTAAACGCGTTTTGGTGCGATATAAGATTCTTTTTGCAGTCGATATATTCCTCCATCGTTTTGTGAACGTCCAGATGATTGGGCGCAACGTTGGTTATAACGGCAACATCGGGCGAACGGCGCATTGAAATAAGCTGGAAGCTCGACAGCTCGACTACGGCCGCGTCGTCCGGTTTTATCTGCTCGATTATCGGCAATAGCGCACGGCCGATATTGCCGCCCTTGTGCACGGTTTTTCCGCTTTTTGCGAGTATTTCGCTGATAAGAGTCGTAGTGGTTGTTTTTCCGTCCGAGCCTGTGACCGCATAAATTTTGCAGGGGCACAGGTCGAAAAACACCTCCATTTCCGAGGTCACAACGCGCCCCGCGTTCCTTGCTTTAACAAGATATTCATTGTGCCAGTTCATGCCGGGAGTTCTGAAGATAACGTCGTAACCGCAGACATTATCAAGATATTTCTCGCCGAGCGAAAATTCGGCACCCGCATTTTTAAGCTCGGCATATTTTTTTCCGAGCTCTTCCTTTGTTTTTTTATCGCATACGGTTACATTAAGCCCCTTATGGCAAAAAAGCTCGATAGTCTGCATATGGCTCACACCGGTTCCGATGAACGCCACTTTTTTATCCTTTAAACTGTTAAAAAAATCATCAGTTTTTGCGCTCATTTAAATGTCCTCCCCGAATAATCCGCCGATTTGCCGTACATCCAACCGCGGCAACATCGGCAACAATTGAAAATTAAATTTTCAATTGTTATTATACTCAATAACACGGAATTTAGCAACATTTTCCGTATGCTGAGAAAATAATAAAAAGACGTTACAAAATTGTAACGTCTTTTTGCCGTAAAAGTTAACATTTAATAACTCTTTTGTCACAAAGCCGATCAATTACTCTAGAGCTTTGAATAACCGAAGCTGTTGACAATAGCGTCGATTTTTTCCTGATTTTTGCAGTGCGGGCAGTCGGTGAACTTATAGCTTTGATAATCGGGGATATCCTCGGTGGTAAACAAAGCTTTGATCGGAATACCGTTCATTTCGTCGATAGCGCTGAATATGGCGGAAATTCCCACAAGCCGCCCGCCGTAATAGTTTATGCACTCCATGCTGCGGTTGATTGACTTTCCCGTCGTCGCTGAAGCGATGAGCAGAAGAACATTTTTATTCCAGATTTTGGGCTGAACGTTATCGCGGAATATAAGCTGACCGTTGGTGTTGTATTCAGGATCAACTATATAAATATCATTGTTTGTATTCATCGAGTGCATGCCCGATTTGGTGAGCTCGTATGCAAGATACGCGCCGATAGTCTGGCAGCCGTCCATGCACACTATAGTATCGATCGGCGTAGCGTTTAAATATTGCTCCGCCATTGCCAAGGCCGCGTCGTGCCCCATGATATTTCTGTATTTGATTCCTGTCATGTCTATGTAATAGTTGATATGGGAATGGTTTGTCGCGAAATGCCCGGGTATGATTTTGATCGTTACTTTCCTGTTTTTCTTTGACGCGATTCTTATTGTCCTGGTCTCCATTAATATTCCTCCCAATTTTGCAGTTTTTACTATTATACTATTTATATATATTTATTTCAATAATAATTCCAAAATTTATCACAATGTTACAAATTATTTTTTCTTTTTACAGCAACATGATAAAACTGTATCTCGGACATTTTGAAAATCCCGCAGCAAAATACCGCCGCGGGATTTTTGGACATCAAACATTCTCAAGCGCGTTTTTTATGTCGTCTAAAATATCGTCGATATTCTCACATCCCACCGAAAGCCTGATAAGCCCCGGAGCCACTCCCGCGGCTTTAAGCTGTTCATCCGTAAGCTGACGATGAGTGGAACTCGCGGGATGCAGAACGCAGCTTTTCATATCGGCAACATGAACCACAAGCGATATCATTTTCAGGCTGTCGATGAATTTTATTCCGGCCCCGCGCCCGCCTTTAAGCGAAAAAGCAATGACTCCGCTTGCGCCATTGGGAAGATATTTATCCGCCAACGCCTTGTCCTTTGACGAAGCAAGCCTCGGATAGCTTACAGATTCCACCTTATCGCTCTGCTGTAAAAACTCTGCGACCTTTAAAGCGTTTTCGCAGTGGCATTTCATCCTGAGCGGAAGCGTTTCAAGTCCCAAATTGGTCAAAAACGCGGCGTTTGCAGTCGGCGCGGAGCCGATATCACGCATAAGCTGAACACGGGCTTTAACAATATACGCGCTGTTTTTAAACCATTCTGTATAAACCACACCGTGATAGGATTCATCCGGCTCGCACAGGCAGGGGAATTTACCGTTAGTCCAATCGAATTTACCGCCGTCGACGATTACTCCCCCAAGCTGCACAGCATGACCGTCTAAGTATTTAGATGTAGAATGCACAACAATATCCGCACCGAATTCAAGCGGACGGCAAAGATAGGGCGTTGCAAACGTGTTGTCCACGATAAGCGGAACACCCATGCTGTGCGCGGCGTCGGCAAACTTTTCAATATCCAGCACCGTCATTGACGGATTGGATATCGTTTCTCCGAAAACCGCTTTTGTGTTTGGTCTGAACGCCTCCAAAAGCTCCTCTTTTGAAGCGTCCGGCTCAACAAATGTAACCTCTATTCCCATTTTTTTCATCGTAACCGCAAAAAGATTAACCGTGCCGCCGTAAATCGCGGTAGAACTGATAAAATGGTCTCCTGCCTGTAAAATATTCAAAAGCGAAAACATGCTCGCCGACTGACCTGACGCAGTGCACATAGCTCCCACGCCGCCTTCAAGGTCAGCTATTTTCTTTTCCACCGCATCGACAGTGGGATTGGCAAGCCTTGTGTAAAAAAATCCCTCCGCGGTCAAATCAAAAAGCCCCGCCACATGCTCGGTGGAATCGTATCTGTAGGTGGTGGACTGACAAATCGGCAGCGCCTGAGGCTCGCCGTTCTTCGGAGTGTAACCCGAATGCAGACATTTTGTTTCAAACTTCATATGCGTATCTCCCGTTGTAAATAATTATTTATTGCGTTTGGTAAAAATCCTGCGCTTTTTTAATTGAGGATTTTAATACATCATATCATGAACTAAAAATAAAAACAACATAAATAACAATTTTCCGCGCTTAAAAATAAGCGCGGAAAATCATTTTGTATTTCACGAATTTCTGCTTTTCTTTAAAGTAAGCTCTTTAATGTCGCTTCCTTCTTTCAGAAGCTTTTCAAGGCGCTGCGCGTCTTGCTCGTCTATCGCTTGCTTATACTCAGTAAGATTTCCGATAATAACGCCTATTTCGTGCGACAGATTATCGGCGTTAGCCATAAAAAGCTGAGTCCACATAGGAGCATTGAGCTTTGCGACCCGGGTCAGATCCAAAAAGCTGCCCGCGGAAAATCCGTGTTCCTCAAGTGCATTCGGGCTTTTTATGTATGCGTTCGAGACAACATGCGCAAGCTGAGAAGTAAACGCTATCTTTCTGTCGTGCGCTTCGGGAGACGAAAACACTATCTCCTTAAAATTCATCTGCCTTGCCAGCGATTCGATTATTTCAGCCGCGGCTTTGTTTGTGAAACGCGTAGTCGTTATAATAAAGCTTGCATGGTCAAACAGCGTGTCCATCGTGTATGAAAACCCGGAATACTCTCGTCCTGCCATCGGATGCGAGCCGACATAATAAACGCCGCTGTCCATAAGCGGTTGCTCAACCGCGTTCGCTATGTATTCCTTAACGCCGCACACGTCGGTAACTACAGAACCTTTTTTTAATATATCCTTTGCGTTTAAAATAAAGTCGACAGTCTCCTGCGGATGCAGACAAACAAAAACAACATCGGCCTGTGAAAATCCGTCTATACCGATAATCTCATCTATTGCAGCGCATTTGAGCGCGGAATCAAGCACACACCCGTCAATATCATAGCCGCAAACGACATGATCTGTGTGTTTTTTTAACGTCTTGCAGATGGATCCCCCTATAAGCCCAAGACCTGCGACCGCAATTTTCATATTCTATCAGCCCTTTTGACTATACTCGCTTTTTGCTACTTTAAAGCATTTTTCTTTTATAAGTATAGCATTTTCACCGAGGACTGGCAACACAAATCCTCACTTTTTTACTTTATAACGCTAAATTACAAGCTTAACTTCTATAAGTAAAATATATCTGAACACTTATCTTCCTTGTCAAGGTCATATGTACTGCTTTATTTTGCTGTTTTCCGATTTTATTTTCCATAAATTGACATATTATCGGCTTGGATATAAAATAAATATAATACAGAATTTTAAGCTCTGAGGTGAATATCCATGAAATGCTCGCGGTGCGATTACGACAATCCGAATCAGGCGAACTATTGCAATAACTGCGGTCACAAACTTTCGCTCGACGGACACGCCGGCAATACAAACGCCAAAGCAAGCCCTCGCAAATCGCACAAAAATGTTTCCGAAGACGGCAATACAAAGCTTAATATCATCAGTAAAATTCTTGTAGCGGCTTCAGTTGCAATCATGATTTTTATGTCTTGCGTTCTGATTATGGTTGTCTTAAACGGCAGCGAAAAAACAAACGGTGAAGCCGCTTCCATTGAATATCTTACCTCTTCCGAAAAAACGCAGTCCAAAAGCAAAAGCAGTTCAAAAAACAGCGCCTCAAGTAAAGCAAGCTCAAAGAGTTCAAGTAAAAGCTCAGGTAAAAGCAGCAGCGATGAATACGATGATTTAACCGATGATGAATACGACGATATTTATAATTATCCATATCCTGACCACATTATCAAAGAATATTGATACGCTTATTACAACGCTGCGGATTTAAAGCAAAATTAAAAAAGATCCCAAAAAATTTGGGGATCTTTTTTTATATACATTTTAAGAATTTAAGCGCTTCATTTTTAAAGAAAGCCTATCGGAAATCATTGCGATAAATTCAGAATTTGTCGGCTTGCCTCTTTTGCTTTCAATCGTACAGCCAAAAAATTCATTAATGGTTCTCATCTCTCCCCTGGTCCATGCTATCTCGATAGCGTGTCTTATCGCGCGCTCGACTCTTGTCGGCGTGCTGTCATACATTTTTGCGACTTTCGGATACAGCACCTTTGTTACTCCCTCAAGCATTCTGTCATCTTTTACCGTCAACATAATCGCGCCGCGCAGATATTTGTAGCCTTTGATGTGCGCAGGCACGCCTATGCGGTGCAGTATGTCTGTAATTTCTTTTTCCAACGCGTTACTGCTGAGCTTTATTTCACTTTTGCTCTTGAGAAATCCTTTTATTCTTTCGCCTGCCGCGACATAATCAAACGGCTCAATCATTATATAGGACGCTCCGCAGTTCATCACCTGATTATAAATAACTTCACTGTCATACGAGGTGGTTACAATAAAAACCGGCACTTTGCTGCATTCGTTTTTTGTTTGCTCAATCACCGAAATAGCATCCATCTTAGGCATATAGACGGGCATAATAACCGCGTCGGGCGCATTGTCTTTTATTTTCTCAAAAAGCGCTCTGCCGTCTTTTTCGCAAAACTGAGCTTCAAATCCCATTCTGTTAAGAAGTTCGGCACCTTCCTTTCCATTTTCTCCATTACATACTAAAACATTTATATTATAGTACAATGTCTTGCCCTCCAATATTTATTTTATTTTGCTTATGGCTATAAAAGTATCATAAACACCTTAAAATTGATATATTTGCCCAAAATGTTTGTATGATTATACATATATTGGCGAAAATTTATGTGATGATTTCATAGAAAAATTTCATTTAGAATCCGATTTTTACCATTTTATTTTTTAACTCATTACAAAATCACTGAAAAAAATTCTAAAATCTGCTTATTATAAAAATCATTTTATGCTTAACGCACAATATATCCGAGATTTTTTTATGGAAGTATTACAAAAATACACTCGGTTTAAATACAAAAATGCCTTTTCAGTTTCAAAAATCGCACTGATTTCTTTAAAAAAAACGAAATGTCATAGTAAAAAGACATAGCAAACAAATAATAATTACATTGATTTAAAACAATATTTTTGTTTTAAACCTAAAAATCACAAAATTTACCTTAAATATTGATTCTAAAACAGACAACAATATTATTGCAAACGTAAGATAAAATTTTCAAAGGAGTGTAATAATAATGGCTAGTAACAAAATCGTAGTTCCTCAGGCAAGAGAGGCTCTTGATCGTTTCAAAATGGAAGCTGCTAACGAAGTTGGCGTTAATTTGAAACAGGGTTACAACGGCGATCTTACTTCCAAACAGGCAGGTTCTGTAGGCGGTCAGATGGTCAAGAAGATGATCGAAGCTTATGAAAATTCTGTAAAATAACCTTATTTGTATTAAAAGAGGAGGGCATTTGATTGCCCTCCTCTTTTTGCATTGATTTGGAATTTCCGGCTCATTCACCTGCCGCATAACGCTCTGTAAGCACATATATGCAAAGATATGGATTGACAAAAGCCAATCCATATCTCAAACCCCTATTATATAAACAGCTTTTTACCCTGTTTATTTCTTCAATACATCTTTAAAATTTTCCTCTGCTCCAAAAGGAGGAATATCCATAGATTCATGCTCGCCAAGCATTGAATAATCCATATAATATCTTGTATCATATCTATAATACAGCATAAGCATCGAGGTCAAAGCGTTGTAGCTGACCTTTTTAGAGGAATCAGCTGAAATTGCAACCGTAACGGAAGAGTTCGGCTGAATGTCGAGATGACTGAATTTTGTGTAAACAGGCTCGCTGCCGGAATTATCCACAACATACATATCGTACAGCATTTTGTTGACATCAGTTAAATCGTCTTCGTTCATCGCGTCCACCAAAACCGCAGGACCGTACAGCCTTAAAACACTTGAGCCGTTATTTGTAACGGTTACGGGAATTTTATCGGCGTCTACAACAGAGCTTGAAGGCAACTGGAAAGAAACATTCGGCTGCGCCGCCGAGCTTGAAGACTTGCAAACCAAAACTCCGATAGATGCTTTAAGCTTGCCGCATTTTGCGTTAACATATGTTGTACCGCACAAAACACCTGTAATCTTTCCTTTTTTGTTTACCTTGGCAATGCTTGCGTCGGAGCTTAAAAATGTAATTTTATCAGTTGCGTTTTCGGGGTAAATATAAGTTTTAACAGTCTTAGAGCCGCCTTTTCTCAGTTCGATATCATCTTATACAAAATAAAAAGACTGTGCAGCTATCTTTTTCTTGATTGTAAGCTTGCATTCGAGCGTCTTGCCGTTCACTTTGGCGTAAATAGTGGTCTTACCTGTTTTTTAGCTGTAATCTTAACAGCATATTTACCTGATTTTTTAAGCTTTACTTTTTTATTGCTGACTGACCATGTGGCCTACTTTTTTGTGTTTTTTACTTTTAAAGTGACCTTTTGCTTTAATGCCATTTTGTATTTTGTCATGTTGAGTTTAGGCTTTTTGCTGGTCGCAGCAGACACCTTAATCGACGCCGACGGATTAATAGCCGAAGAAACCGGAACTGCAACGCCAAAAAGCATTATCAAAGCCATAATAACCGACACTTTTTTACTGCCTTCATAAAAAATTTCTCTCTTTCTTTGAATACCTAATCTGTTTTGCATACCCAAAAAAGCTGGATTTCAATAGCCTTACTTTTGAAAGCTTATCGTATTTATTAAGATAAATATATCATTCAAAACACAGAACTGTCAATACATACAAATTATCTATTAACAAATTGTAATATTTCTGCCATATTGTTGATAGCGACTCAATAACTGACCTTAATCAAGTAATCACTGTATATTAAACTTTATAAGCAAAACCAAAACAAGCCTGAGAATACCGCTTGCAAACACGCGGGCAAAACAAAAAGCGAAACGAGCTTCGTTTTGCTTTTTGTTTAAGCAATAGAATCAGGATACGGCACGCTGCAAAGCTATAAATTTAAAGCCTCCGAAAAATCGCATTATACCCTAATCTCTTACTTTAATTATTCTCCCAAATATGCTTTTCGCACCCTGTCGTTTTCCATAAGCTCCTTGGCGTTGCCATGAAGAGCTATAGACCCGGTTTCAAGAACATATCCCCTGTCCGCTATCGAAAGCGCCATTTTCGCGTTTTGCTCAACAAGCAAAACGGTTATGCCGCTTTTGTGCATAGCTTCAATGATTTTAAAAACCTCTTTTACCAAAAGCGGCGAAAGACCCATCGAGGGTTCGTCCATAACTATCAGCTTCGGATCGGACATCATGGCTCTGCCCATTGCAAGCATCTGTTGTTCGCCGCCAGAAAGCGTTCCTGCCGTCTGGCTTTTTCTTTCCTCAAGCCGCGGAAAATGCTTATACACTTTTTCAAGCGTTTCCGCTGTCTTTTTTTTGTCAGAACGTGTATACGCGCCCATTATAAGGTTGTCGTATACCGAAAGCTGCTGAAAAACCCGCCTGCCCTCGGGAACATGAGCCATACCCATAGACACTATTTTGTGCGGCGGTGTTTTGGTGATATCGGCGCCGCCGTATACGATGCTCCCGTTTTTTGCCTGCAATAGTCCCGTAACTGTATGGAGCGTTGTTGTTTTACCGGCGCCGTTTGCTCCGATAAGCGCGACGACCTCGCCTTCATTTACGGTGAAAGAAACGCCTCTTAACGCCCTGATAACGCCGTAATACACTTCCAAATCATTAACTTCAAGTAAAGCCAATATAAAACCTCCTCTGTGTTAATCACCAAGATATGCGGTGATTACCTCGGGATCTTTAAGCACCTCGTCCGGCTTGCCGTGCGTGAGCTCCATTCCGAAATTAAGCACGGTAAGCTCTTCGCATATACCTGCTACCAGGCGCATGTCGTGCTCTATAAGCAGTATAGTCATGTCAAACTCGTCCCGCACAAAGCGGATGGTTTTCATAAGCTCTTGCGTTTCGTTGGGATTCATACCCGCCGCAGGTTCGTCCAGCAGTAAAAGCTTCGGATTAGCCGCAAGCGCACGCGCAATCTCCAGCTTGCGCTGCTTGCCGTACGGCAAATTTTTTGCCATGGTGTATTTTTCATTTTCCAGCCCAAATACCTTTAAAAGCTCGATCGCCTTTTGAGTTATGACCTTTTCAGTTTTAAAAAACTTTGGCAGACGTAGTATACCCGCCGCCGTTGAGTAACGATATTGATTGTGAAGCCCGACCTTTACATTATCGATAACCGAAAGACCCGAAAACAGGCGGATATTCTGAAATGTTCTCGCTATCCCCTCTTTGCTGATTTCAATCGTGCTTTTCCCCGTTATGTCAACTCCGTCGAGCACTATTTTTCCGCTCGTGGGAGTATACACGCCCGTCAGCATGTTGAACACGGTGGTTTTACCCGCTCCGTTAGGACCTATAAGTCCGTGCAGGCAGCCTTTCTCAATAGTCATATCCAAGCTGTCGACAGCTTTTAAGCCGCCGAACGATATCCCTAAGTTGTCAATTTTGAGCATAGCCATATCAATCCGCCTCCTTTGCCTTTTTGTTTTTGGCAAACAGACCCTTAAAAAAGTCCGTCACTGCGGATTTTAGCTTGTCAATAAAGCTTTTCAAAGTTGGATTTGAATTGAAAAGCATCATTATTATAAGCACAAGCGCATATATCAACATACGGTAATCGTTCAAAAACCGCAACCACTCAGGAAGTATTGTCAAAACCGCCGCCGCAATTATTGAACCGAGAGTCGAACCCATTCCTCCCAATACAACAAAAACCAGAATATTGATGCTCATAACGTAGCCATAGGTGTTTTGAGTCGCAACCGCCTGACCGTTGTGGAATGCGTACAGAGCTCCCGCAACGCCTGCAAACGCCGCGGAAACCCCGAGCGTTATAAGCTTATACTTTGTGATATTCACACCTACGCTCTGAGCGGCTATTGAATTATCGCGTATTGCTTTTACTGCTCTTCCCGTTCTGGAATGAATAAAGTTCAAAACAATAAAAACAGTTATAAACATCAGAACAAACGCAATAACAAAAGAATATTTTTGGTTTATGCGCAGTCCGCCGGTTATGCCAAGCGAGCCATCTATAATATTTTCGGCGTCTGCCGAAAGACCGTCGATCTGAGTTCCTCCGAGGCGGAATCTCAAGCTGCCCGAATCATACGCAATGCGCGTAACATTCAGCAGATTCCAAATTATCTCACCGAACGCAAGCGTTACGATAGCAAGATAATCACCCCGCAGACGCAAAACCGGGATTCCGACTATCAACCCGAATACACCTGCCAAAACTGCCGCGGCAATTATCGAAACGGGAATGACTACCCATGCGGACATTTCCGAATTTACTATGCTGAAGTATTTAACGATAAACGCGCCGGTAAACGCGCCTATGCACATAAATCCCGCGTGACCGAGGGAAAGCTCGCCGAGTACGCCGACCGTTAAATTAAGTGAAACCGCTAAAATGATATTATAGCAGATCGGCACCAGCATGCCCGTTATCTGCGAATTCAACGCACCTGCGGACGACAGCGCCTGAAATAATACAAACGCAGCCAGCAGCCCTGTTAAAATCCCGATTTTTTTCTTTGTAGATGCTCTTAACTTTTTAAATTTTCCCATTTAAAGCACCTCAAACCTTTTCTTCGATTTTTTTGCCTAAAATACCTGTGGGCTTAATAAGCAAAACCAGAATCAAAACTACAAATACTATTGCGTCGGACAGCGACTGAAGCTGAAATGAAGACAAAACCGTTTTGCTGAATTGTTCTATCAGCCCCAAAACAAGCCCGCCTAAAAGCGCTCCGGGTATTGAGCCTATGCCTCCGAAAACCGCCGCGGTAAATGCTTTGATTCCCGGCATAGTTCCGCTGTATGCGCCTATTTGGGTATATGTCCCTATAAACATAAAGCCGGTCAATCCGGCGATAGCAGACCCTATGGCGAACGTCAGCGAAATAGTCGCGTTGACGTTTACTCCCATAAGCTGCGCAGCGCCCCTGTCCTCTGAAACAGCGCGCATTGCACGCCCCTGTTTTGTAAAATTGACAAACAGCATCAGCGCGGTCATAACAATTATGGTTATTACGATATTAACAACGGTTGCGCCGTTGATGATTAAATCCTTATTTATCGTTATTGTAAAATAATCCAAAAACTTCATCGAAAGGCTTTTATTGTTGGTGCCGAATGTCAGCAAAGCGACATTTTGCAGAAAATAGCTCACTCCTATCGCCGTTATCAGCACAGCGAGCGAGGAAGCGTTTCTAAGCGGCTTGTACGCCACCTTTTCAATAACCACTCCCAAGGCTGTACATACAGCGACGGCGGCTAAAACTGAGATCAGCGGATGCCATCCGAAGCTGCTGATTGCAGTATAGGTAATAATGCCTCCGACCATTATAACGTCGCCGTGAGCAAAGTTGAGCATTTTCGCAATACCATAAATCATCGTATAACCGAGAGCTATAAGAGCATACATACTCCCGAGACTTATTCCGCTTATAAGCGAGGAAATAAAACTCATTAAATCAATCCTTTATACTTTATTCAGAGTGAAAAATCATCCTTTTATTACAGTTAATTAATAATTATGAAATTAATTGTACCATAATTGAGTTTTCATTTCAATCAGTTTGTTTCAAAAAAGTATAAAAAATATGCTTTTTAAATAAAAAAATCGGGAACATTTACCAATGTTCCCGATTCCAATACGGCATTATCCGTCTGGACTTTATATGCCTTTGCCTTTCAGCGGTTTAAAATTTTTATCAATCCAAAGATTTATAAGCGCTGTTTTCAATAATCATGCACTTGGGTTCTTTTGTAGGCTCACCGTCTGCGCTCCATGTCATAGTTCCGGTAGTGCCCTCGACAGTTATCTGCGTCATAGCGGTCTTAAATGCGTCGCAAACATCCGAATAGCTCATTGAAGCATCGGTGATGTTTGCTTGTTCGATAGCCGCCTTTATCGCATAGATAGCGTCGTAAGCGTCCGCTGCGAACTGGTTGGGAGTTTCGTCGTTGTATTTTGCTTTGTAAGCGTCTGTAAACGCCTTTGATTTTTCGTCATCCGAATCCGCGGAGAAAGGTGTTATAAGCATAACGCCCTCAGCGAGATCTTTGTCAGCGTCGAGCTGACCGATAATACCGTCCAAGCCGTCGCATCCGAAGAAGTCAACGTCAAGCTGCGCCTGATTTGCCTGAGTAATAATCAAAGCCGCCTGCTGGTAATATATTGGCAGGAAAACCAAATCCGCGCCGCTTTTCTTTACCTGCTGGATGGCAACCGAAAAATCAGTGTTGTTGCCGGATGTAAACGATTGCTCGGTTACGATCTCAAAATTCTGATTTGCGGCTTCAGCCTTAAATCCCTGATAAATTCCCGTTGAATAAACATCTGAACTGTCATAAATAACAGCAACTTTTTCAGCGAGGTTCTTTGAAGCAATCATCTGAGCCGCAACTGTTCCCTGTGCAGGGTCTGTAAAACAGATCCTGAAAGCGTTCTCTCCCGCAGTGCAGTCTTCAGCCGATCCGGACGGTGTGAGCAGGAACATATTGTCGCTCGAAGCAACTTCGGCAACTGCAACGCATGGGGTGGACGTTACCGTACCCATAAACGCCTGAATTCCGCCGTCCTTAAGCAGGTTATACGCATTGAGCGCTTTTTCGGCGTTGTTTTCATCGTCCTGCATATCAAACGAAAGAGTCATGCCGTTTACGCCTCCCGCGGCGTTGATTTCCTCTATTGCAAGCTCGGCACCGTTTTTAACAGCTGTGCCGTAAATCGCAGTTGAGCCTGTCAGCGGTCCTGTTCCGCCGATTTTAAAAACATTGTCTCCGGAACTGCCTGCGCTGTCCGTACTGCCGCAGCCGGCAAATACGACCGATGCCATTGCAGCCGCTAAAATAACTGCTGCTGTTTTTTTGAACATTTTCATAGTAATACCTCCGATACCGTTTGTGAAGCCTGTTTTTTTCTGCCGGGCTTCAAATAATATTATATTTATAATTTTACTCTTTATTGATAAAATTGTCAATTATATTTTACAATCAATAAAAACTCATGACAAATAATAAGACGAACAGAAAATCTCTGCCCGTCTTGTACAACATTCTATTTGATTTTTTTATGTTTCACTTTGCTCTACTCGCCATAATACTTTTTGCCGTCTATTTCTATATATGCCCGAGTACGAAAATAATACGTTCCTTTTTTCAGGTAAAGACTTTCTTTGACCGTCTTGGCTTTTTTCATTGATTTACGCTTTGAATATTTAGTCTGAAATCCACTGTAATTACCGTTAACCTTTGTTGTAAAATAAACATGACGCTTCTTTGAACCAATATATTTATAATATGAAATATTTTTAACAGCAGCTTTTTTAGGGCGGACTATAATTTTGCATTCAGCCTTAATATTATCGTTATCATCTGCTGTTGCTGTAATCACAGCCGTCGGGGAGTAGTTTGTCAAGACATTTTTCCTGATTTTTTGAAATTGAATTTGCAGAAGGCAAAATCAGGGGTAACATGGCTTGGACCGGCCTTGCGAAACCTCCGCTCATGTGCTATAATCAGGGCAGTTCGACAAATCGAAATTTGCTGGAGAAATTTGCCCGTGAAATTAGTAGACTATTCTGGAAAACTTAACA